>ONQI01000034.1 GCA_900319915.1 uncultured Campylobacter sp. | reverse complement strand
GTCGCCACCGGTTCAAGTCCGCGCAAAGCCGGCTTTAAGGGCGAAGCCGAGTTTTTTGGCAAAGGCGTATCGACTTGCGCGACTTGCGACGGATTTTTTTACCGCGGCAAGGAAGTCTCGGTGTTAGGCGGCGGTGACACCGCGCTCGAAGAGGCGCTATATCTAGCCGAGATTTGCTCGCGCGTGTATCTCGTGCACAGACGCGATAATTTTCGCGCCTCTCCGCTAACTGTGGAAAAAGTGAAAAATAATCCAAAAATCGAGCTCGTGCTAGGCGCGGTCGTCGATGAAGTCTACGGCGACGCGGTTTCGGGCGTAAAAGGAGTGCGCGTCAAATTTGCAACCGGCGAAACGCGCGATTTGGCGGTGCCGGGGATTTTCGTTTTTGTGGGGTTAGACGTGCAAAATAGCGTGCTAAGCGACGGCAAAGGCGGCTCTATTTGCGAGATTTTGCCGACCGGTCAAGTCGCGGTAAATCTCAAAATGCAAACCTCGCTCCCGGGGCTGTTTGCCGCGGGCGACGTGAGACAAGACTCGCCAAAACAAGTCGTCTGCGCCGCGGGAGACGGCGCGGTTGCGGCGCTTTCGGCGATAGAATATATTAGAGAGAATTTTTATAATTAAGGTTTACATTTTTAGATATTTTTGAAGAGTGGTGTGAGCGGCTTGACTTTGGCTGAGCTTGACGTTTTTATCGTGCGCTCGTTTTTGCTACAGGGTGCGCGAAATGTCTAAGAATGGCTCCGCCACTATTAATTTATATTCAAATTTGAATTAGAAGCGGGATTTCAAATTTGAAATCCCCGTAAAATTATTTCTTCAAATCCCATAAAAGCGCGGTTTCGCCGTTTTCGTCTTTGCCGATGTCGCCCATGCCTAGGATATTGTAGCCGCCGTCCACGTAGTGAACTTCGCCCGTAACGCCGCTTGAGAGGTCGCTGAGCAGATATAGACCGCTTTTGCCTACGTCCTCGGTGCTCATGTTGCGTTTAAGCGGCGCGTTTAGCTCGTTCCATTTAAGAATCATACGAAAATCGCCTATACCGCTAGCCGCGAGAGTTTTGATAGGACCCGCGGAGATGGCGTTTACGCGAATACCGCGAAGTCCAAGGTCGCGAGCTAGGTAGCGCACCGTGCTCTCAAGCGCCGCTTTGGCCACGCCCATGACGTTGTAGTGAGGCACGTATTTTGGACCGCCGAGGTAGGTGAGCGTGAGGATAGAGCCGCCTTCCTTCATCACCGGTAAGACCGCGCGAGTAAGAGAGATGAGCGAATACACGCTAGTGCCCATCGCGATGTCAAACGCTTCGCGGCTAGTGTCGAGGAAGTCGCCCTCTAACGCTTCTTTTGGCGCAAAAGCGACGGCGTGAACGACGAAATCTATCTCGCCAAGATCGGCTTTGATTTTGTCCGCGAGCGCGTCTAAGTGAGCGGGATTATTGACGTCTAGTTCATAAATCGCTTTGCCGCCAAGCTCCTCGGCGATGGGTTCGACGCGCTTTTTGATGGCGTCGTTGAGGTAGGTGTAAGCAATCTCCGCGCCCGCGTCGGTGCAGGCTTTGGCGATACCGTAGGCTATACTCATTTTGTTCGCCACACCGACGATGAGACCTTTTTTTCCTTTTAACAACATTATTTCTATCCTTTGATGAGTTTAATGAAATTTTCCGCGTCCCAGCTCGCCGTGCCCACGAGCACACCCGAGAGTTGTGGGATTTGTGCGAGTTCGGCTATATTGGCGGGTTTGACGCTGCCCCCGTATAAAAGTGGCGCGGAAGTTTTGGTAGCGAGGAACGCGAGAGCCTCCGCCACGTCGTTAGCATCCGCGCTTATGCCCGTGCCTATCGCCCAGATTGGTTCGTAGGCGACGACGAGGTTTTCGTAGGGTTCAACGTTGGCAAGCTGACGGGCTAGAAAATCCAGCGCCCGACCGCTTTTGCGCGTCGCTAAATCCTCGCCTATGCAATATACCACGCGCCAGCCTTTTTTGCGAGCAAAGTCAAATTTGAGCCTAAGCAGTTCTTCGCCCTCGCCTAGAGCGCGGCGTTCGCTATGTCCGACGAGCACGGTTTTTACGCCAAACTCGCCAAGCATTTCCGCGCCGATTTCGCCGGTAAAAGAACCGTTTTCGCACGGATAGAAGTTTTGCGCGCCTATTTCAAATTTGAACTCGCTTGCCGGAGCGAGCGCGGGAAAAGGTGGGAAAACCAAAATTTCGTTTTCGCTATTTTCAAATTTGAAAGCGAGTTCGCCGCTTATAGCCTCGTTTAGACGCGCGGCATAGGCGGCGAAAGAAGAGCGAGTGTGATTGCATTTGAGGTTTGCGGCGAATATCATTATTCGCCTTTTTTGAGTAACACGCGCACGCCCGGAAGTTCCTTGCCTTCGATGAGCTCTAAGCTCGCGCCGCCGCCTGTCGAAATAAACGTGATTTCATCGACGTCGCCCGCGCGGTCCACCACGTCCGCTGTATCGCCACCGCCTACGACGGAGGTTGCGAAGTTTTCGGCGATAGCGTGACTCATTTTTATGCTGCCTTTTGAGAATTTGTCCATCTCAAATACGCCCATAGGTCCGTTCCACCAAATAGTTTGCGCGTCGGCGATGGCTTCTTTAAATAGCTTAACGCTAGCAGGGCCGATATCTAGACCCATCCAGCCTGCCGGGATTTCTTGGACGGGGACGTATTTTATCGCGCTGTCCGCGCTAAAAGTTTGCGCCGCGACGACGTCTACGGGAAGGTAAATTTTTACGCCTAACTCTTTGCCGCGAGCGAGGATTTCACGCGCTTCGTCTATTAGTTCTTCTTCTAGCAAAGAGTTGCCGATATTTTCGCCGAGGGCTTTGAGAAAAGTAAACGCCATGCCGCCGCCGATGACGAGTTTATCGACGCGCGGAAGGAGGTTTGTGAGGGCTTGGAGCTTGCCGCTAACCTTCGAGCCGCCCACGACTGCCACAAACGGGCGGGACGGGCGTTTGATGAGGTTTTGACCAAATTCGATTTCTTTGATGAGCAAAAATCCCGCGGCTTTGTGTTCGTCGTCGAAATATTTGGTAATAGCGTGCACGCTAGCGTGAGCTCTGTGGCACACGCCAAAAGCGTCGTTTACGTAGTAATCGGCAAAGCTCGCGAGCTCTTTTGCGAGTTCTTCGTCGTCTTTGGTTTCGCCTTTTTCAAAGCGGAGATTTTCTAGCATCATTACTTCGCCCGGTTTCAAATTTGAAACCTTGGCTTTGGCGTCCGAGCCGACGACGTCGTCGGCGAGTATCACGTCGCGGTCTAGCAGGCGGCTCATGCGCTTAGCTACGGGCGAGAGCGAAAATTTCGCGTCGCGACCTTCTTTTGGACGACCTAAGTGGCTAGCGAAAATGACCGAGCAGCCTTGATCGAGGATATATTTGGCCGTAGGAATGGCCGAGCGTATGCGGCGATCGTCGGTGATGTTGCCAAATTCGTCCATCGGCGTGTTGAAATCGCAACGCAAAAATACCTTGCTTCCAGCCTTAAACTCAATGTCCTTGATAGAAATAATCTCGCTCATTTTTACCTTTCGCTGATGAATTTTGCCATTTCGACTAAGCGGGTGGAGTAGCCCCATTCGTTGTCGTACCACGCCATGATTTTGACCATGTCGCCGCAGATGACTTGGGTGAGGTCGGCCGCGACAACGCTTGAAAAGGAGCTTGTTTTGAAATCCGCGCTCGTTCTCTCGTCGTAATCAACGAGCAAAATGTTTTTCAAATTTGAATTAGCCGCCTTTTCAAAGGCTTCGTTGATTTCTTCTTTGCTTGTTTTGCGTCCCAAAACCGCCGTCAAATCCACCATAGATACGTCAGATACCGGCACGCGCACGCTTTGACCGTGAAGTTTACCCTCAAGGCACGGCATGACGAGCTTCATCGCCTTGGCCGCGCCCGTGGTGGTAGGAATGATGTTTTCAGCCGCACCCCTAGAGCGTCTGAGGTCGCGGGATTTTACGTCCACTAGGCTTTGACCGTTGGTATAAGCGTGGATAGTGGTCATAAGACCTTTTTCGATACCAAAAGTATCTTCTAGCACGCGCGCGACCGGACCTAGGCAGTTTGTGGTGCAGCTAGCGTTAGAGATGATTTTTTCGCCTTTGTAGCCATCTGTGTTCACGCCAAGCACGTAGGTTGGAGTCGCGTCTTTGGCTGGGGCGCTCATAACCACTTTTTTAGAGCCTTGCGCGAGGTAAGCTTCGCATTTTTCGGTTGTGAGAAATTTGCCGGTGCATTCTAGGGTTACGTCTACGCCCGAAAGATCGAGATCGCCGATTTCGCGAGTGGAATATACGCGGATTTTTTTGCCGCCGACTTCTAGACAATCGTCGCTTAAAATATTAACGTCTTGATTGAATTCGCCATGCACGCTGTCGTATTTGAGCAAATAGCGCGTCATTTTGCGCTCGGCGGTGTCGTTGATAGCGACTAATTCGTAGTCCGGGTTGTTTAGGATGATACGCGCCGCGCAACGACCTATGCGACCAAAACCGTTAATTGCAACTTTTAGAGCCATTTTTAATCCTTTTTAGGGTATAATAACGCAAATTATATCAAAAGAAAGGTTAATGCACGTTGAATATAGCAGTTTTTGGCGGTAGTTTTGACCCGCCGCACAAAGGTCACGACGCAGTGGTTAGAGCCGCGATTTCAAATTTGAATATAGACAAACTCATTGTCGTGCCCGCGTTTTTTAGCCCGTTCAAAGACGGCACGACCGCGAGCGCGACGCAAAGATGGGAGTGGTGCAAGAGGCTTTGGGGCGCGCTTCCAAAAGTCGAAGTATGGGATTATGAAGTCAAAGCAAACCGTCCGGTGCGCACGATAGAAACGGTGCAAAGAGCGATTGAGTTTTACGAGCCCGATACTTGCTATTTGCTTATTGGCGCGGATCAGCTCGAAAACCTCAATAAGTGGTTCAATTTTCAAACGTTAGCTAGTCTCGTAACCTTCGTAGTCGCCACGAGAGAAGGTATAAAAGTGCCTAGCTCCATGCTCACTCTAGACATAAACGAGCCGACGAGTTCGACCAAAGTGCGCGCCGGGGAGGATTTCGCGGCGGTACCTGCGGCCATACTAGACGAAGCTATGAAAATCTACAAAAAATAAGGAAAAACATGCAAGAACGAATAGACAGAATTGTCAAAATTTTGGAAGACAAAAAATGCGAGGACGTGGAAGTCGTCGATATGGAAGGACGCGATTATATCGCTAAATGCGTGATTATCGCCACCACGCTTAACTCCCGTCACGGCGCGGCTCTTCGCGACGAACTCGCGCTAAATCTCAAACCCGCGGGCGAAACTTTTTTAGGCGTCGAAGATAGCGACGAATGGACGGTAATCGATCTGGGCGACATACTTATTCATTTGATGAGTCAAAATTACCGCGCTAAATACAACATCGAAGAGTTCCTAGAAGAACTCAAAAAACCTCGCGACTAAGGAGAAAAAATGCCATATATCGACGTAAAATTAACAACCCCTATGCCAAGCCAGGAGCAACTCGACCGCGTGGCAAAGCGCATTACCGAGGTCATGGTAGAAGAGCTAGGAAAAGCCCCGGAGCGCGTGGTCATCAACTTCGAGCCCGTAGACAGTGCGGCGTTTTATTTTGGCGGTAAATCCGTGCGAGACATAAAGGCGGGCAAATAAATGGCTAATTCAAATTTGAAAAGCGCGACGAGCGCGAATTCAAAATCAAATTTGAACTCAAATTTGAAAGAGGGCGCGGACGTGTTTAGCGCCGAGGACAGGGAGCGAAAAATTACTCTGCAAGTAGGCGACGCGGCACCCTCGTTTGAGCTAGAAAACGCCGACGGAGTAAAAATCTCGTTGGGAGATTTTGTCGGCAAAAAAGTCGTTTTGTATTTTTATCCCAAGGATATGACCCCTGGGTGCACAACGGAGGCTTGCGAGTTTTCAGACGAGTTTGCCGAGTTTGCGAAAAAAGGCGCGTTCGTGGTCGGCGTCAGCCCCGACAGCGTAGCCTCGCATGAAAAGTTCGCCACGGCAAAAGCCCTAAAACACGTGCTTCTAAGCGACCCACAAAAAGAAGTCGCCAAAATATACGGCGTGTGGCAAGTGCGCAAAAACTACGGCAAAGAGTATCTTGGCGTCGTGCGCACGACTTTTATTATCGACGAAAACGGTAAAATCGAGAAAATTTATAAAAGCGTAAAAGCGGCGGGGCATGCGGCGAAAGTGTTGGCCGACCTATAGCGGCTTGCGCTTTTTGGCTATTTTGAGGGCGGCTTGTCTTTCGCGCGCTTTTCGGCGAGTTACGCGGACGGTCGCGGCTCGATGAATTCAAATATTCTATCTACGCCGCGCCCTTCGCTTGTGGCGCCAAAAATCATCGCGAAATACTTCGCCTTAGTTTTCTCTAATTCAAATTTGAAATCACCTTTCTTTATTTACAATTCAAATTTGAATTAGGCGGCTTGCCGAAGATAAGAAAAGATTATTCAAATTTGAACTTAAAGCAAAATTATGGACGAGAAGATTTTAAAATTTCTAAAAAAAATGCACGTGATGAGCCTCGCGGTGATGGGCGAGGAGGGCGTTTACGCGTGTAGTGTGTTTTACGCGTTTGATGGTTCAAATTTGAGTCTTATTTTTGCCAGCGATCCCGCGACGCACCATATGAAAGCCGCTCTCGCTAACCCGCGCGTGAGCGCAAATATCGCGCTAGATACCAAAATCGTGGGGCTCGTTAGAGGCGCGCAAATCCTAGGCGAACTCGCGCCTTGCAAAGAGGGCGGCGCGTATTTTCGCCGCTTTCCATACGCTCTAGCGATGAAACCCACTCTTTATGAAATAAAAATAAACTGGCTAAAATACACCGATAACGCGCTATCTAAAAAGCTCGTTTGGGAGCGCGACAATTCAAATTTGAATATTCAAATTTGAGCTAGTACTCTTTCGATTTTTTCTTTTAATCGCGCCTTGTTAATCGGCTTTGCGAGGAAATCGAACGCGCCCGCTCTAAATGCCGCCCCTCTCGCATTTTCATCAGTGCTCGTGACGATGACCGGGATATTTAGCATTCCACGCTTTGCAAGATTATGCAAAAACTCCCTTCCATTCATCAAAGGTAGGTTAAAATCGACAAAAACCACGTTTATATCAAAACGACTTTCTAGTATGCGAAGTCCGTCTAAAGCGTTGCTTGCACAGAACACTTCGGAAGTGTTTTTCACGCCTTCGAGTAACTCGGAGAGTAGATTTAGCGAGTTTTCATCGGAGTCGATTGCTAGAGCAATTAAGGTTTTCATTGCTTACTCACTATAGGGCGAAGTTTTTGCTCTAGTTGGGCTTTGCTTATGGCTTGGCTCATGATGAGGTCGAATTGTTTGTATTTTGCGCTGTCAAGCGAAAGGCGCGGATTTACAAAAATGCCCGTTTTAATTTCGCAGCCATGGAGCGTTTTGGCGCGTTCTACGAGTTTTAGGAAATAACTGGCGTCAAAATTCGCCACGTCGTAGTCTGCAAGGACGATTTTATAAGGGTTCGCGAGCAGTTTTTTCTCAAAATCTTTGAAATCGGTGGTATAATCGACGTCTTTTGCAAATCCTTTTATCGCGCTAGCAAAGATATTTCCCGCCGCGGCCGTGTGCTTTAGCAGTAGCGCGCCTTTGATTCTGCTGGCCACTCTAGCTCCGGCAGCGCTAGTTTCGAGCGCGTTTAGCAGTTTTTCGCGCGTGAGCGGTTTAGAGACAGTGCTTGCGAAGCGAACGTTATCGTAAGAGCGATTGTTTGGACCTTGCGATACGCATACGACCGGAAAAATTTGGCTTAGGCTTTCTAGCTTTGAGATTTGATTTGGATTTAGCGTGGCCGGTTCGGCGAAAATCACGTCGTAGCGCGTTCTGACATCGGGCATTACGTCCACGCGCTCCACTAAAGAGCTAAGCATATTTCCAAGCCCTTCTTCGCCCATAGCAAGGACATTTAGAGCGAGTTTAGAGCTTGTTTTTTGGCTTACGACGTCTTTTCTGGTGAGTTTGCGAAGGGCGGCGACGAGAGCGGTAAAAGTAAGCGGTGGGCGGATTTGAACGAGATTTTTGTTTTCGTACTCACTCTCCTCGTTGCTTAATAAAATTTGCTTGCATTCGCCTTTGTATCCAAAATGTGAAAATACGATTTCGTCCTTATTTTTTGGTTCGCATGCAAATTTGAAATCGATCCCCAAATACTCGCAGTAATTTAGCAAAACGTCTTTTCGTGTGTTTAGCTTGCTATCGTCAAAGCTCGGCAGTCTGCATTTGTCGTCGATATCGGGCGCTACTAGGCAAAGCCCTTTAAACTCATTTTTGTGCGACTCGCTTTCGCCGTTGGCATATTCAAATTTGAGGGTGAAATTAAACTCGCTGCCTTTACCTGTAAAGCTATGAACGTGGAGTTTGCTGTTTAAAAACTGGAGATATTTTTTTACGATTCCGAGCCCTAGACCGCCACCGCCATAAACGCGATTTCTCACGTCGTTTGAGTCGCCGAAAATGTCGATTTGTAGGTTTTGGTCAAAGCCCGGACCGTTATCTTTTATAGCGAATCTCACAACGACGTTGTTTTCTTCGCTTCCGTAACGACGCTCGGCGCGAAATAAAACACAACCGCCGCGATGGTTGAATTTAATCGCGTTTGAAATCAAATTTGAAATAACGGTACGCACTTTGGCTACATCGCCTTTTAGATGACGATTTAATGTGGGATCGACGTAGCAGAATAAATTTATTCCAGCTTTTGCGGCTTCGTTCGCAAACTCGTTCACGACGTCTTCAAATTCTTCTATGGGAAAAAATTCTTCATTATAGGTAGTGACGTTGTTACTTTCTAGCGCCGAGACGAGTAGAATTTTATCCAGGCGCTCCAAGAGTTTTTCGCCGCTTTCCCGAATAATTCGCAAGTATTCTTTTTGCTCGCTTTGCAAATTCGTCTCGCTGAGCAATTCGCCAAAGCCTATAATGGCGTTTAACGGTTCTTTTAGTTGGTGTGAGACGTTTACTAAAAACGCCGATTTTTCCGCGTTGTCAAGCTCGCTTTTTTCGCGCCTTGCCACTAAGAGTTCTAGGGCTTCGCGCATGTTTTTGTAGGCGGCGCGCATGCCTTTTCTAGTTTTAAAATCAATTTCTTCTTTTTTTGTGAAACGCTCAAATTGAGATATAAAAGTCTCCAATTCGGAGATATTTTTAGCAATTCTGTTTTGCGACGAGTTTGCGTAAAAAAACAAAACCAAAGCAAGCAAAAGAGCGCAAAGAGAGAGTGTCATATGGATAGTTAGTTTATTTTTGGCGTCTACGCCGACGCGGTGTATTTCGGCGTTTAACACACCAATAGTGCGGTAGTTTGCGGTAATTTCGTTATTCAGGAGCACGTACCAGCGCGCGAAGTTGATTTTGTAGATGTTTGGGTCATGACTAAGGCGCTCGATGTAGCGTTCGGCTTCTTCTCGGGTGGTTTTATATTCGTCGTCGGCAAAGATTCTATCGATTTTTTTCTTGACGGCGTTATCGCTCAAGACATAATTATAAAAATCGCTGTTACCTTTAATTTGCGACCATTTGGTAAGTTCGTCGTTGTTAAACGCGCGATTTTGAATCATCGCCGGCGCGATATAGTCGCGTCTTTGACTGAGAAAATCGATGTTGGCAAACGCCATGGACATTGCGGCCAACAAAGGGGAGATTTTAGAATCGGGATTACCCGCTCCGCTGGCGCCTATTTGGGCGGCTATGTTTGAAGTAATGCTTTGGAAATAGCCAAAAAACATATCGTCAAAAGAAATTTCTAGCTTTTTCACTTTCTCCCGAAGGGCTGGGATTTTGGCTAGCTCTTCATCGAGCGCTTTTTCGTCTTTTGTCTTTTCGCTATTGCGAAGAGATTGGAAAGTTTGATAGCGTTTGATTTTTGCGTCGGTTCTGGCGTATTGCTTGGCTAAAATTTCCTCGTCCAAATCACCGTTTTTGCCCATATAAACGGCGTCTACGCTACGCTCCGTGTAAATTTCGCGACTTAGTTCGCTAAGGATTTCGCTTTTGTCTAGTTCTTGATCTAGGCGCGAATACTCCGCATAGATTTGGCTTAAAAAAAAAGTAATATAGCCGCTCGCAGCTATGAGAATAACAAGCGGAAGAAGCCCCGTTAGTTTAAAAAATTTATCAAAGCGCTCAATATTTTGTCTTTTGGTCATAATTTTTCCGCAATTTTTGGCAAATTATACAACATTTTTGCGCAAAATTCCATAAATGTTACGTAGCGTCGTAAAAATACGGCACGTCGTTTAACAAAACGATAAATTTTTTAGGCGCCGGATTTGTGGTGCGAAAGGTGAGCGAACACAGAAAATCCGCAATTTCTTGTCGGTCGGTGTTCAAATTTGGAAGGACAAAATGCGCGAAAAATTCGTTTTGAGAGATGCTGTATTTGTAAAGCGCGCCTTCGGGAAAATGAGAGAAATAAAAGCCGTCGCTTGATTCGTCGAAGTTTGCGATGTAGACCTTTACGTCGCGTACGACGACGCTTGGCGCGGCGATGTTTGCGCCAAAATTATACGCTTCGCCGGGGGTCTGGGATTTGTCGTTTTCGTCGCTTGCCAGGTCGAACTCTAAGGCTAGATTTTCGCCATCAGTTTTGTCCGCTTCATTGTGCGCGGGGTCGACGAGAAAGCTTTTTAGCGGATTATCCTCGCCTTCAAAATACTCGTTTGGATTTTTGCTTTCTCCTAGTTTCAAATTTGAAGCGGCGAGGTTTGTCGCGGTGTTTTCTTGCGCGCCGCCTTTCAAATTTGAATCAGGCTCTTCTTCGACGATGAAAAAATCGCCCTCGAAGTCCTTTTCCTCCGGCGGGAGCGGCTCGTCGGCTTCTTCGATGATTTCAAAAGCCGGCTTTTTGGGCTCGGGTCCCGGTTCGTTCAAATTTGAAATGCGAGCTAGAGAAATTAAATCTTTGGTTTCGTCTTTCAAATTTGAATCGTCCGCGCTTTCTTTTGCGGCGGCGGGTTTGAAATTTGGATTATTTTGCGGGGCGATGTTCAAATTTGAGTTCAAATTCAAAACGGGTGCGAGATTCAAATTTGAATCCTCGTTCGCCTTGGATTCGTTCAAATTTGAGTTCAAATTTGAACTCGGTTTTTTGATTTCGTCTCCCTCCCAAGGGCGCGTTGGAACGACCTCGGCGAGGGTTTTTTCACAGTCGGAAAAAACGAGTTTTTTGACGCTTTTAGCTAGCAAATCCGAGCCGCCTCTCGTTTTGTGCGTGACGACGACGTAGCCGTCCATACCTCTTGGCGAGAAAAACTCGTATTCGGCGAACGCGCCATCGTATACGGCGACGCTAGAATCGTCTTTTTGTCTTGCGCCGCCGGAGCTTTCGCTAATGCTAAAAGGTTTGTCCATATTACTCGATTTCGTTGCTAAAATCTGCGTTTGCTAGGCGCTTTAGTTGTCTGTAACGGCGCTTAGCGTCGGCTTTATTTTTCGCATAAAGTTCCGCCGCGTGCTCCGGATTTAGCTTTTTGAGCGAATTGTAGCGCACTTCGTTTAGTAAAAACTCCTCGTATTTATCCCATTCGGGCTCGCGAGAAGTGATTTTGAGAGGGTTTTTGCCCTCTTTGGCTAGTCTTGGGTCAAAGATATAAGTTGGCCAGTAGCCGCATTTGGTCGCGAGCTCGCCTTGGCTGCCGCTGACGCCTAGACCGCCTTTGATACCGTGCGCGATGCATGGGCTGTAGGCTACCACAAGGCTTGGACCATCGTAATTTTCGGCGGCGATGAGAGCCTTGATGACGTTTGCTTGGCTCGCGTTGCCGTTGATTTGGGCTACAAAAATGTCGCCGTAAGTCATAGCGATTTGACCTAAATCTTTCTTTTGAACGCGCTTGCCGCTCGCGGTAAATTGCGCCACAGAGCCGGCGCGACTAGATTTGGAGCTTTGACCGCCGGTGTTTGAGTAAACCTCGGTATCGAGGACTAGCACGTTTACGTTTTCACCGCTTGCTAGCACGTGATCAAGTCCGCCGTAGCCAATGTCGTAAGCCCAACCGTCGCCGCCGATAATCCATTGTGATTTTTTGGATAGATATTGTTTGAGCGAGAGGATTTCGCACACGCCGGGGGCGTTCAAATTTGAATTAAGCACGGGTTCTAGCGCTTCGCGAATCTGGGTTGATTTGACGGCGTCGTTGCGGTTTGCTATCCAGTCTTTGTAAAGCGCGGAAAGTGCGTTTGGCACGGCGTCCATGGTGTCTAGCATGATGTTTTCGACGCGAGCTCTCATGGTTTCGGTGGCGACCTTCATACCAAGACCAAACTCCGCGTTGTCCTCAAATAGCGAGTTCGCCCACGCCACGCCGTGTCCGTTGCGATTTGAGCGGCGATACGGTGTCGAAGGCGCGCTACCGCCATAAATCGAGCTACATCCAGTCGCGTTTGCCACCATCATTTGCTCGCCAAAAAGACGGGTAATAGTGGTGATGTATCCTGCCTCGCCGCAGCCCGGGCACGCGCCGTGGAATTCAAATAGAGGTTGCGCAAACATCGCGCCTTTGACGTTTTCTTTGCTCATTAGGTTGTCTTTGTAAGTGACTTTTTTGAACAAATAATCCGCGTTTTCTTGCTCGCCCGCTTCGATGAGTTCGGCAAGAGGAGTCATGACGAGTGATTTTTCTTTGCTTGGGCAGTTTTGCACGCAAAGTTCGCAGCCGGTACAGTCTAGCGGGCTGACTTGGATTTTAAATTTAAGTCCCGCAAGCTCTTTGCCTTTAGCTTCTAGGTTGTGCGCTTTCACGCCCGCCGGAGCCGCGGCGAGTTCGTTTTCGTCGATAGCAAACGGACGAATGACCGCGTGAGGGCAGACAAACGCGCATTGGTTACATTGGATACAATTTTCTTCTATCCATTTTGGCGCCATGACGGCTACGCCGCGTTTTTCGTATTCTGTGGTGCCTGCTTCAAAGCTGCCGTCCTCGTGACCGAGGAACGCGGAAACCGGCAAGCTGTCGCCGCGCGCCGCGTTCATAGGTTTGACGATTTTTTCGACAAATTCGCTGCCTTTGTAAGCTTGCGTCTCGCTTTTTGGTTCGTCGGCGAGAGCTGCCCATTCGGGTTTGACTTCGACTTTGACAAGTCCGTTTGCGCCCTCGTCAATCGCGCGGTAATTCATCTCTACGATTTGTTCGCCTTTTTTAGCGTAGGTTTTTTTCGCGTATTCTTTCATGTAAGTTTGCGCGTCGCTAAACGGAATGATATCTGCGAGCTTGAAAAACGCCGATTGCATGATGGTGTTGGTGCGGTTGCCTAGACCGATTTCGCGAGCTAGTTTGGTAGCGTTTATGATATAAAAGTTTGCTTTCTTTTGCGCGAGTAGGCGTTTTACCTTGTTTGGTATGCGTTTTGCAGTTTCTTCCGCGTCCCAGATGGAGTTAAGAAGGAAAGTGCCGCCCTCTCTTAGACCGTCTACAACGTCGTAAATGCCGAGGTACGCGGCGACCGAGCAGGCGACGAAGTGAGGATTGGAAACAAGATAAGTCGAGCGGATCGGTTTTTTACTAAAACGCAAGTGGCTACGCGTATAGCCGCCCGATTTTTTGCTGTCGTAGGCGAAATATGCTTGGGCGTAGAAGTCGGTTTTGTCTCCGATGATTTTGATTGAGTTTTTGTTCGCGCCCACAGTTCCATCCGCGCCAAGGCCGTAGAATAGACATTCTTTGCAGTCCGCGTCGCTTAGAGAGATTTTTTCGCCCACTTTTAGCGAAAGATGAGTCACGTCGTCTTCGATGCCAACGGTAAAGCCATTTTTAGGATTTTGCGCGTCAAGCTCGGCAAATACCGCTATCATTTGCGCGGGATCTACGTCTTTGGAGCTTAGGCCGTAGCGTCCGCCGATGATGAGAGGGGCGTTTTCGCGGCCGTAGAATGCGCTCTTGATATCAAGATATAGAGGCTCGCCAAGGCTGCCCGGTTCTTTGGTGCGGTCTAGGACGGCTATTTTTTTGACGGTGCGAGGCATGACGGCAAAGAGATGTTTGAGGCTAAACGGACGATATAAGTGCACTTTTAGCACGCCCACTTTTTCGCCTTTTTGGCGCAAATAATCAACGACTTCTTCGAGAGTTTGGTTCACGGAGCCCATCGCGATGATGATTTTCTCGGCATTCTCGTCGCCATAATAAACAAACGGCTTGTAATCGCGACCCGTAACCTTAGAAATCTCGCTCATATAATCCGCCACAATGTCCGGAAGCGCGTCGTAGAAGCGGTTGTTTAGCTCGCGAGTTTGAAAATAAATATCGTCGTTTTGCGCGGTGCCGCGGGTTTTTGGGTGTTCGGGATTTATCGCGGCGTCGCGGAACGCTTGCACCGCCTCGCGGTCTAGCAAGCGGTCAAATACCGCATAGTCCATGAGCTCGATTTTTTGGATTTCGTGGCTGGTTCTAAATCCGTCGAAGAAATGCAAAAACGGCACGCGACCTTTGATGGCGCTGAGGTGCGCGACGCCGGCTAGATCCATGACTTCTTGCACGGAGTCGCTTGCTAGCATGGCAAAGCCGGTTTGACGACAGGCGTAAATATCTTGGTGGTCTCCAAAAATCGAAAGCGCTTGCGCGGCTAGCGAGCGAGCCGCCACG
The DNA here is from genome assembly GCA_900319915.1 of uncultured Campylobacter sp. Classification (GTDB taxonomy): domain Bacteria; phylum Campylobacterota; class Campylobacteria; order Campylobacterales; family Campylobacteraceae; genus Campylobacter. The sequence goes on along the minus strand of ONQI01000034.1, from coordinate 2,403 downwards.
TGGATGACGCCCGGGAGCGCTTGACCCGCGATTTTATACATATTTGGGATTTTAAGTAGCAAGCCTTGCGCCGCGGTGTAAGTGGTGGTGAGGGCTCCGGCTTGGAGGCTGCCGTGCACGCTACCCGCGGCTCCGGCTTCGCTTTGCATTTCTACGACTTTGACGGGCATGCCAAAGAGGTTTTTCTTGCCTTGCGACGCCCAAATATCTGTATAATCGGCCATAGGCGAGCTAGGCGTGATAGGGTAGATGCCCGCGACCTCGGTAAACGCGTAAGACGCGTAGGCCGCCGCTTCGTTGCCGTCCATGGTTTTCATAGGTTTTGCCATATAATTCTCCTCGTGATTATTTCATTCAAATTTGAAATTTAAACTAGTCATTTTAGCGAAAAAAAATAAAATTATGGTAAACGGGGAAAAATTGCTAATTCAAATTTGAATTAGCGCACCTTAAACGCATAGGCAAACTCGGGTCTATACTCGAAATGCATAGTGTCGAAATGCTCCCAGCGCCCGCCCCAGATGAACCCGTGGCGCTCGAAAATTTCGACGATTTCGCGCGGGATTAGGTTTTTGTATTCTTTGTGCCATCTCCAGTAGTGGCTGCGCTCCACGTTTATATCGATTGCGATGCCGTAGCTGTGCGCCGAGAGGCGATTTGTGCCGGCGATGACGCGGTATTTATACGTGCCGCCGAGCAGTCGCAAAAACGGCAAAAACTTGCGGTCTTTTTTAACGAGTTCGTTTAGCTCTTCGCTCACGTTTGCGAGCGCTCGCGCCGCGCCGTTACGAGCGTTAAATTTGACTTTTTGCGCGCCAAAATCTTTTAGCCACACGACGTTTGTGAGATTTGCTTTTATCTCGTTCTCGCTCGCGCCGTAGATTTTGCCTAAAAATTCGTCGTTTCTAGTCCGTCCCGCGTTGCCCTTTGGCTCGCCGATCGGCGCGGCGAAATCATAAGGTTCGCATAGCGTATCCGCCACGCTCGCGCCTATTATCACACTGTCGTCAGAGACTTCCGAATTTGAATCGTTCAAATTTGAATAGGGCATTTTGCTTCCGTCTTCAAATTTGATTTCATTACCCTCTATTTGCACGCCATATCCTTGCTCGAAGGCCGATTTTTTCACGTCCGCGGGCGTCGCTAGAGCGTTTAGGCGCGAGAGTAGGAGCGCGTCGTCGCCGATATTGGGCTCGTTTTTGCCGATTTGCAAATCGGTGATCGCCACGCGTCCGATGATGGCGCGACCGCCTTCTTTGGTGCGAATGCCCCACGCCGCGTGAATTGCGTTTTCATCTCCGGCGTAAAGCATGATATGCCCGCTAAGGGCAAGCATCGTGAGAAAGGGCGTCGCGCGGGATTTTATGAGGCGAAGTTTTTCACCGTTATTCATACCTTTTATACTGATTTTTTCGCCGACTTTGGCCTGCGCGCCCGAATTTCTAGGCAGCCAAATCGCAAAAATCGCGAATAAGTCTTTCAAAAAGAGCGAGCAGTCGCGAAGCTCGTTTTCACCGCCCCAGCCGTAAACTTGCCCCATGAAGCGGCCCGCGATTTCTTTCAAATTTGAATCGCTTAGCGCCAAAAACTCATTCGCCGCGGTTTTTGGCAAATACCACTCGCGCTTAAATATAAAGTGGGTCGCGTTTTGCTCGGTGTATGGTAAAATCCCGCCCGCTCTGGCTTCAAATTTGAAACTCCCGTCAAACCCTAGCGCGCTTGCGTCGTCGCGGCTCATCGCGGCGAACTTTTGCTCCCTCCACGTTTTGGCTTCGTTTGGCGTAAGTTCGTGCAAAAACTGTCTCCTAATAAAGCCGTAAAGCTCGCTTTCGCGCACGAAAGCCCACGCGCCGTCCGCGCTGTAATGCGAGACAAAAACGGGCGTAAAAGGCGCTAGCGTGGTTTCTTGGAGGTAGCCGAAGGGATAGCCCTCGCCGTCTTTATTTGGTGCGAGGAAGATTTTATGTTCGGTGGCGAGCAGGCGAAGAGGCGTTACTTGCGTGATGAGAGCGGGGCGCGAGACGCTGCCGAACGCCTCGAAATTAGCGTTTTTTCGCTGCGTTTCATACCACCCCTGCGGGCGGGGCAGGCGGTTTTCGCCGTAAAAAATCCTGTTTGGATCATATTTTACGCGGTTAAAAATACCCTCAAAATCGCTCGCTTTCGCGCCTTCCAACCCTACGACCCACGGAGAAAAAACGCGCGCTAAAAACTCGTCTTTTTTGGGCGCGACGTAGCCGCGAAACGCGCTAGGAAGGAGTTTTACGTCTTGCGTGATATTTAGTTCGAGCGCTTGGGGGGCGTCGGGCTCGACCGGGCAGACCTCGCTTTTCAAATTTGAATTATTCGCGCCCGCGCAACCGCCCAAAACCCAGCCAAAAACGCATGCAAAAATCAAAACGC
>ONQI01000143.1 GCA_900319915.1 uncultured Campylobacter sp. | reverse complement strand
GAGTAAGTCGCATTTTTGACCTTTTTAGTTCAAATTTGAATTATAAGGGGTTTCAAATTTGAAAGGCGAAGTATTTTGAGATGAGTTTGGGCGCTGTGAGCGAAGCGCGAATGAGGCGGGCTTAAACGCCCTCCGCAGTGAAGCGCGAGCGATACTCGCCCAAACTTACTCAAAAGACAAGCCGCTTACACGAATAGCGCGCAAACCGCGCCCAAAACCACTAGTGGTATATTGTAAAACACAAACGTCGGTACGCAGGTGTCGTAAATATGATTGTGCTGTCCGTCCGCGTTTAGACCCGAAGTAGGTCCCAGGGTGCTGTCGCTAGCGGGACTTCCCGCGTCTCCTAAAGCTCCCGCCACGCCCACTAGAAGTATCGTCGCTGCCGTCCCGAACCCGAGCGCGGCGCAAAAAGGCACGTAAATCGCCGCGATAATAGGAATGGTGCCAAAACTCGTGCCGATACCCATCGTCACGAGCAATCCCACCACGAGCATGACGAGCGCGCCGCCAAACTTGCCTCCGCTAATCGCGCCGGCAAACTCCACAAGTCCGGCTATGCCGCCACTGCCCCGTAGGACGTCCGCGAAGCCCGCCGCCACGAGCATTACAAAAGCGATGAACGCCATCATCGATAGACCCTTTTCCATCGTTTCGTCGATTTTGCGGTATTCGACGCCTCCCAAAACTATCATCACCACTAATCCGATAAGCCCGCCAAGAGGGAGCGAGCCGCTCCATAGCTGCACGCCAAACGTCGCCGCCACACCTGCGAGCAGCGCCCATTCTTTGCGAGTCATTTTTGGATCTCCGGCAGCCTCGTGCAAAGCGCGGCTTTCTTCTTGCAAAATGCGATAAGCGCGAGGTTTGCGGTAATACACTACCGCCGCGAGTAGCCCCAAAAACATAATCGCGCCGCCTATCCACATCACCGAGCTAACCTCCGCGAGGCTCACGTCAAGACCGTTGTTATTGAGTTCTTTTTTGATAATGCCTTGGAAAATGAGCCCAAATCCTAGCGGAATGCTCACGTATGGGGCTTGCAGACCAAAAGTCAGAGCGCACGCCACGCCGCGACGGTCGATACCTAGGCGGTTCATGAGCGCGAGCAAAGGCGGGATAAGGATAGGAATAAAGGCGATATGCACCGGAATAAGGTTTTGCGAAAAGCACGCTATAAAGGCGATTGCGAGGCAAAAGAGCACGGATTTTTTGGAGATAAAACGGCTCACGGAATTTACCAAAATCGCTGTGAGGTTGCTCGCGCCGATGGCGGAGGCGAGTGCGCCAAGCAGGATATAACTAAGCGCGGTTTCTAGGTTGCCTTGCATGCCGTTAATCAGCGTGCCCGTGGTCTCGATAAGACCGTTGCCGGCGAGCAAACCGGCCGCGAGAGCCGAGACGAGAATGGCCAGAAGCACGTTGAAGCGTAGCAAGCACAGCGCGCACATCAGCACGACGCTGACTAGAACGGGGTTGGTAAGAAGCATTTGGTTCCTTAATTTCAAATTTGAAAAAAGGGGATTATAGCAAAACGGGGCTTAAATATTCAAATTTGAATTAGTAGCAAACTCTCTCGCCGCTCGCGTAGCAATTAAATTTTCTAATGACTTCTTCGGATTTTTTGCGCGATCCGTTTTGCTTTTTATTTAAAATTTATAAATTTTAGCCGCGAAGTCGCCAAAAAACGCTAAAATATCGCAATCAAAAAATGCTTTTTGGGAGATAAAATGCTTTGGTTTTTCTTTTGTGTAGCGCTTTTGATAACGGGCTATTTCATATACGGAAGGTTTGTGGAAAAAGTCTTCTTTGAGGGGGGAGGATGAACGCCCCACTCCGGCTTCTACCATGGCCGACGGAGTCGACTATGTCCGTATGCCAAACTGGAAAGTCGTGCTTATCCAGTTACTAAATATAGCCGGTTTAGGTCCCGTTTTCGGCCCTATTTTGGGCGCGCTTTACGGGCCTGTGGCGATGCTTTGGATAGTTATCGGCACTATTTTCGCCGGCGCGGTGCACGATTATTTTTCGGGTATGCTTAGCGTGCGCGCGGGAGGCGCTTCGGTGCCGACTGTCGTAGGCAATCAAATAGGTTCGTGGGCGAAACATTTTATGAATTTCTTCGCCTTGATTTTGCTTGTGCTGGTGGGAGTCGTTTTTGTCATGGGACCTGCCGGACTGCTCGCTAAGATAACGCCGTTTACGGCGATAACTTGGGTTATCGTTATTTTCGCGTATTATTTCCTAGCTACTCTTGTGCCTATCGATAAAATCATAGGCAAAATTTATCCTTTTTTTGGCGCATTGTTAATATTTATGTCCGTGGGGCTAACGGTAGGGTTGATTTTTAGCGACAAGGGTTTTTATTCGGTAGGACTTGATTTTTTTACCAATTACGCTCCAAACAATCTTCCTTTATGGCCGCTTATTTTCGTGACTATTTCCTGCGGCGCGCTTTCGGGTTTTCACGCCACCCAATCTCCGCTCATGGCGCGCTGTATACAAAATGAAAAATCAGGTAGAATGGTCTTTTACGGCGCTATGATTATGGAGGGTATAATCGCCCTCATTTGGTGCACTTTAGGGCTTAGCTTTTATGCCGATCCCGCTTCTTTGGGCGCGGCTTTAAAGGCGGGCACGGCTTCGGGCGTAGTGCATGAAGTCTCGGTAGGCTTACTTGGCGCGGCGGGCGGTTTGGTCGCGATTTTGGGCGTGGTAATACTTCCTATCACCTCCGGCGACACGGCTTTTCGCGCGGCTCGTCTTTTGATTTCCGATTTTTTCAAAATGCAACAAAAGGATATTGCAAAACGCCTTATTATTGCCGTTCCGCTATTTATCGTCGGCATAATCATCTCTACTTGTGATTTTGACGTCATTTGGAGGTATTTTGGCTGGGCCAATCAAACGACGGCCACCATTATGCTTTGGGCGGCTTCGGCGTATCTATATAGACGTGGCAAACTTCACTGGATTACCACTATCCCGGCGTTTTTTATGACAAACGTCGTCGTAACTTATCTGGCAAACGCAAAAATCGGGTTTAATTTGAATATCGCGGTTTCGACGCTTATCGGCGTAGCCGTTTCAGCGATTTTGCTCGTTTTATTTTTTAGACTCAAAAAATAAGCAAATAAAATTCAAAAAGGTCTTCAAATTTGAATTAGATTATCCGCACTTCTTCTCTTAATTTCACGCCAAAGCGCTCGAAAACGGCTTTTTTGGCTAGATTTATGAGCGCGGTCGCGTCCGCGAAGGTCCCGCCGCCGTAGTTGATGAGAAAATTCGCGTGTTTTTCGCTAAAACCGCAGCCGCCGATACGTTTACCTTTTAGCCCCGCGGCTTCTATTAGCCTGCCCGCGCTGTCATTTTCGGGGTTTGCGAAGCACGACCCAAAGCTCGCGCCTTTTGGCTGATTTCTGCGAGCTTGCGCCAAATCCCGCGCTAAATCCTCGTCAAATTCGCGCTTTATTTCAAATTTGGCGCCGAAAATCACGCCCTTTATATCGCTCGCGCGGTATCCCAGACCGCAATCCTCGCGCGCTATCTCGCCGCCGCTCGCTATGACAAACAAAAGATTATCGCCGATTGAAAGCCCTTTTAGCCCCGCGTTCATGGTGACTAGTCCGCCAAGACGTCCGGGAATTCCGCCTAGTATCTCAAACCCGCCTAAATGATTTTCGCGCGCAAATTTAAATATTTTGGCGGCGTTTGTCGCGCCTCCGATTTCCAAAATCCCGTTTTCAAATTTGGTATAATCGAACTCCTCGCCCAAAATCGCAAGCGGCGGCGGTGTAGGCGAGACTAGCAAGTTGTTGGCACCACCCACGACCACGCCCGCGAATTCGCGCACGGAGTCTAGCACCTCGACTTCGAAAACTCCGCCGATTTTGACAGAAGAATAGCGCGAAAAGTCGATTTTCATTGGATAAACGTGGGGATTCGCTCTAGCACGCCCGTGGTAAATCCTATCATCACGTTCATCATCCAAGGCATGAGAAAGATGAGTATTACGACGACGAGAATGATTTTTGGCACGAAAGAAAGCGTCATTTCGTTGATTTGCGTGGTGGCTTGAAAAATGCTGATGAGTAGACCCGCGATAAGACCGCCAAGCAGCATCGGCAGACTAATCATAAGCGCGGTGCGAAAGGTAAGGACGCCAAGCTCGATGAGGTCGCTTTGCATCAGGCGTTCCTGTATTCTAGGTATTCGACTGGTACGAGGTTTGGCTCGCAAGTAAGCGGCGCGGGGTAAAATCCGTGCTCGTATCCGAGCGCAAAAAGCCTATCTATGGCGCGCTTTTGCACGTCCGAGAGCGTGATTGATTGCTCGTTGGCGTAGAGATTTAGATAGGTGTTTAGTTTTTCATCGTCCACGCGCACAAGACCGCGCTCCAAGAGCATGTTTGAGAGAGTTTTTTTATACTTTGTGGCGATTCGCACGGCTTCTGTTAGCACGCGCTCGACCTCGATAGCGTCGGTGATAGGCAGACTGCGCCTGACCGCCATGCCCCCAAGAGGCAAAGGCAAATCCTCCCCCGCAAGCTCGCGCCAAATATCCCAAATCTCGCGTTCGACGCAAAGCTCGCTACTAAAATCAAGTATGCTTTCGTGGATAAGCACGCCCGCGTCCACTTCTCCGCTTAGTACCGCGCCCTCGATTTCTAGGAAGTTTTTGTAGACCACTCGCGCCTTAGGATACGCCATGCGAAAAAGTAGCGCGTTTGTGGTGTTCGCGCCGCTTAATGCGACCTTGAAGTTTGGTTTCAAATTTGAACCCTTGCGCTTGATGAGTTTGGGTCCATAACCCTCGCCAAAACTCACCGCCGTGCGAAGTAGCGCGTAATCGCTCGCTATGAGCGGATAAAGCCCAAAACTAATCGCGCTCGCGTCGTAAGTGCCCTTTAGCGCCTCGTCGTTTAGGGTCTGGATATCCGCCGCCACAGCACTAAAGCTCAAATTTGAACTATTCACCCAGCCAAATTTGATAGCCTCGTACATAAAAATATCGTCCGCATCCGGAGAGTGAGCCACGCTTATGTTTTTCAAATTTGAATCCTTGCGATGAAATTTACGTGAGTTTAGTCAAATTTTACTTAATTTTTAATAGTTTTAAGATAGAATTAGCCAAAATTTTTAAGGAATTATATGGACGACAACAAGAAAAAAAGTCTCGATTTGGCCTTAAAACAGATCGACAAGCAGTTTGGCAAGGGCACGATTTTGCGCCTGGGAGATCGCCAAATAGAGCCAATCGACGCGATTCCGACGGGTTCTATCGGGCTTGATATCGCCCTAGGTATCGGCGGCGTGCCAAAGGGTCGTATTATTGAGGTTTACGGACCTGAGAGCTCGGGCAAGACGACCCTCACGCTTCACATTATCGCCGAGTGTCAAAAAGCGGGCGGCGTGTGTGCGTTTGTAGACGCCGAGCACGCGCTAGATCCTAGTTACGCTAAAAATTTAGGCGTCGATACGGATAACCTATATATTTCGCAACCTGATTTTGGCGAGCAAGCCCTAGACGTGGTCGAGACCCTAGCTCGCAGCGGCGCGGTGGATCTCATCGTCGTAGATAGCGTCGCCGCGCTCACTCCAAAAAGTGAAATAGAGGGCGAAATGGGCGACCAACACGTCGGTCTCCAAGCTCGCCTTATGAGCCAAGCTTTGCGTAAGCTCACGGGCGTGGTGCACAAAATGGGCTCGACTGTGATTTTTATTAACCAAATCCGTATGAAAATCGGCGCAATGGGGTACGGTACGCCGGAGACCACCACGGGTGGCAACGCGCTCAAATTTTACGCCTCGGTGCGCCTAGACGTGCGCAAAATCGCCACTCTAAAACAAGCCGAAGAACCTATCGGCAACCGCGTCAAAGTCAAAGTCGTCAAAAACAAGGTCGCGCCTCCGTTCAAAAACGCGGAGTTTGACATTATGTTTGGCGAGGGTATCAGCCGCGAAGGCGAAATCATCGACTACGGCGTGAAACTAGACATCATCGACAAAAGCGGCGCGTGGTTTAGCTACGGCAGCAAAAAACTAGGCCAAGGCCGAGAAAACTCAAAAGCGCTTCTCAAAGAAGACAAAGCCCTAGCCGATGAAATCACGGCTAAAATCCGCGAAAACATAGGCGACGCCTTGTCCGCGGGCTCAGACGACGACGAAGAAACAGGAGAGGAATAATGAAAATCACAGACGTAAGGGCGCTAGAAGTCCTAGATAGTCGCGGTAATCCCACCGTCAAAGCCTACGTTACCCTAGATAACGGCGCCAAAGGCGAAGCAATCGTGCCAAGCGGAGCGAGTACGGGCAAAAGAGAAGCTCTAGAACTTCGTGACGGCGATGCGGGACGCTTCAAGGGAAAAGGCGTAAGCAAGGCTGTAAACAACGTAAACACCGCTATCGCCGAAGAAGTTTGCGGTATGGACGCGTTTAACCAAAAAGCCGTAGACGACGCGATGTTAAGGCTTGATGGAACGGAGAATTATTCAAATTTGGGTGCGAACGCGGTTCTGGGCGTATCTATGGCGACCGCGCGCGCGGCGGCGAACGCTCTAAATATCCCGTTATACCGCTATCTTGGCGGGGCGAACGGTAGAGTTTTGCCTGTTCCGATGCTAAATATCATTAACGGCGGCGCGCACGCAAACAACAGTGTGGATTTCCAAGAGTTTATGATTATGCCTTTTGGCTTCACTCGTTTTGCGGACGCTTTGCGCGCGTCTGCGGAGATTTATCAAACGCTCAAAAAAATCCTCAACGCCGAGGGTCATAGCACCGCAGTCGGCGACGAGGGCGGTTTCGCGCCAAATTTAGCCGACAACGAAGAACCCCTCAAAATCATCATGCGCGCCATCAAAGATAGCGGCTACGAAGCGGGAAAAGAGATCCGCCTAGCTCTCGACGTCGCTTCAAGCGAACTATACGAAGGCGGCAAATACAAATTAGAAGGCAGAGAATTTTCTAGCGAAGACCTCATCGCGCGTTATGAAGAGCTTTGCGCGAAATATCCGATTTTCTCTATCGAAGACGGACTTAGCGAAGACGACTGGGCAGGCTGGGCGAAACTCACGGCTAAGCTTGGAAGCAAAATCCAACTTGTCGGCGACGACCTTTTCGTAACCAATGAAAAAATCCTCCGCGAGGGCATAAACAAAGGCGTGGCAAACGCGATCCTCATCAAACCAAATCAAATCGGTTCGGTTAGCCAAACTATGCAAACCGTGCGCCTGGCTCAACGCAACGGCTATCGCTGCATTATGAGTCACCGTAGCGGCGAGAGCGAGGACGCGTTTATCGCGGATTTCGCCGTCGCGCTAAACACGGGCGAGATCAAGACGGGCTCCACAAGCCGCAGCGAACGTCTAGCCAAATATAACCGTCTTCTAGAAATAGAAAACGACGGCGCGGCTTATTTGGGCGTTCAAATTTGAACGAAATCCTAGACGAGCTACCCACCCCCGAACCCGCAAAAGCGGGGCGACGAAGTTCGTATGTGGGGGCGGTAATTTTTGCTTTTGCGGCTCTGGTCGTGGTCGCCTCCGGAGTATATATAGGCAATACGCTCTTTGGCTCGCGCTCGCTCGACGTGATGCTCGACCTTTACGCGCAACGCGACCGTCTAGGCAAAGACGTGCGAGGCTTGCAAGAGCAAAACGCCGCCTTGCAAAAAGAATATTTCGAGCTCATCGGGCTTGATCCCGATAGCTACAAAAACGGTGTAAAATGAAAAAAACCTTGATTTTAGCTAGTGCGCTAGCTTGCGTTCTTATCGCGCGAGACAACCCTTTCGCGCCAACGGACATCAATGCTACCAGCATCGTCGTAAGCAATGTCATCGAGGAAGCGCCGCCTTTTAAAGGGCAAAACTTCCATTTTCCAAGCGACGCTAGAGAGCTAAGAGAAGTCGTGCTAAACTATCGCGCCATGGACGGTTCCATGCGCCAAAAAATACTAGAAATCAACGCGAGCGTGGATTGGCGCGACGAGTTCGTGCTAGACGTGCATGAAACGCCAAAGAAAACGGCGTCCAAGAAACTCGATGTTTCCGTAACCGGAGCGCCTTCTGCTATGCCGGACGCCCCTGAGCAACCAAGCGTGGCAAAAGCTATCGTAGAAGCCGTGGATATGAATAAATCGGGGGTTAGTTCAAATTTGAACGCGACCGGCGCGGGCAAGAGTGCGAGTTCAAATTTGAAAAGCGCGGCTAGTTTCGAGTTTGCGGGGAGAATCAAATTTGAACTAAAAGGCAAAGATGTCGTCGTAGCCACAAAAGATAATATGAAGCGCCATTTCCTAGATAAGCCTACCAAACTCGCGCTTGATTTCGCCAAAAACGGCAAGGATTATAGCACTCGCACGACAAACGTCGCCAAGCCGCCCCTTAAAAAGGCGATTTTTGGCTCGCACGGGAAGTTTTACCGCGTAGTGCTAGATCTAGACAAGCCTCACAAATATAGCGTCGAAAAAACTGCGACAGGCTATATAATTCGTCTAAAATAAGTGCGCCGAGGGGTTCAAATTTGAAATTTGAACCCCCGCGCCGCTCTCAATCAATCATAAATCCCTGTAGACAAATATCTCTCGCCGGTATCTGGAAGCACCGTGACGATGACTTTTCCCGCGTTTTGCGGACGCGCGGCTAGAAGCGAGGCGGCAAAAACGTTCGCTCCCGCGCTAATACCCACTAGCAAGCCTTCCTTTTGCGCTAGTTTTTTCGCGCTAGCGGTGGCGTCGTCGTTTGCGATTGCCATAAATTCGTCGATTATGTTTTTATCGAGGTTTGCGGGCACGAAGTTTGCGCCGATGCCTTGTATCGCGTGCGGTCCGGCGACGCCTTTTGTGAGTAGCGGCGAGGCTGCGGGCTCGACGGCGACGACTTTCAAATTTGAATTATATTTTTTAAGCTCGCTAGCGATACCGCTGATCGTGCCGCCCGTGCCAAAGCCGGCTACGACTATGTCCACGTTGCCGTCTGTTTGCTCCCAAATTTCACGTGCGGTGGTAGCGCGGTGAGCCTCGGGGTTGGCCGGGTTTTCAAACTGCCCCGCGATAAAGCTATTCTCATTTTGGGCGGCTAATTCGTTTGCTTTATCGACAGCGCCTTTCATACCGTATTTGGGGTCTGTAAGCACGAGAGTGGCGCCAAAAGCGCGAAGTAGTTTTTGTCTCTCGACGCTCATCGAGCTAGGCATGGTGAGAATGACTTTTAGACCCATTTGCGCGCCTATCATCGCCAGCCCCACGCCCGTGTTACCGCTGGTGGGCTCGATGATGACGCTATTTTTGTTTAGGCGACCGTCGGCGAATGCCGTTTTTATCATATTTAGCGCGACGCGGTCTTTGATCGAGTGACCGGGGTTGAGGAATTCCGCTTTGGCTAAAATCGTCGCGCCCTCACCGAAAGTATTTATGCGCACGAGTGGCGTATTTCCCACTAGTTCTGTGACGTTGTTTGCTATTTTTGACATTTTTTATCCTTTATATTACGTAGTTTAGATATTGTTTTGCTTCGTTTTCGTAGACCGAGAAATCGCTCAAAGGTCTTGAAAAAAGCGCCTTGATTTTTTCGTCGTAATCGGCGAAAAAAGCCCCGAACGCGCCCTTTTTCGCCGCGGGCGCGGCGGTGAGACACAGCTGGGTTTCTAGGGCTACCAAAACGTCGTAAAACGTGATTTCGCTAGCGTTTTTGGCTAGATAATACCCGCCTTTCGCGCCTTTGACGCTTTCTACCAGCCCGGCGCGACGCATGGCGTTTAGGAGTTGCTCGAGGTAATTTTTCGACACGCCCACGTCTTGCGCGAGAGTGGCGAGTGAGACTGGGTAAGTCGCGTCGCCGCGCGAGATTTCTACCGCGCACATCAGTCCGTAGACGCCCTTTGTGCTAAGCAAACTCATTTTAGAGCCTCTTGCAAATCGTCGATGAGGTCGTTCGGGTTTTCTAGACCTATACTTAGGCGGATTAGCCCCTCGCTAATGCCCGCTTTGGCTAGTTCTTCGCTCGAGAGCTGCGAGTGCGTCGAGCTAGCGGGGTGAGTGATGATGGATTTGCTATCGCCTATATTTACCACGACGCTAAAAATCTTTGTTTTCTTGATAATCTCGCTTGCTCTTTCGCGACTTCCGACATCGAAGCTAAGCAGTCCGCTAGCTAGTCCGTCCGTGAAGTTTTCGCGCACGAAATCATATTGTGGCGAGCTTTTTAGTCCTGGATAATTTACGCTTTTTACGTTCGGGTGTTTTTCTAGCCACTGCGCGATTTTTAGGGCGTTGCGACTATGTTCGCGCACTCGCACGGATAGGGTTTCGAGGCCTTGTATGAGTTGCCACGCGCTAAACGGACTCATAGTCGCGCCGATGTCGCGAAGCAAGCCGACTTTGATGCGAAGCGTGTAAATATCGAAGTTTTCGGCTAAATCCGCGTAAATCAGTCCGTGATAGCTAGGGTCGGGCTCGTTGAACTCCGGATATCTCGCGCTTTGGACGAGTTTGGCGTTGGTATTTTTGCCCGAAATCACCGCGCCGCCTATCGTAAGACCTTGACCGCTGATATATTTGCTCGCGCTGTGCGTGACTACGTCTATGCCGTGGGCTATAGGGTTAAACAAAACCGGCGTGGCGACCGTGTTGTCGGCTATGGTAATCACGCCGTATTTATCGCCGATAGAAGCAATTTTGTCCACGCTTGCGACGGAGAGTTGTGGATTTGATAGCGTTTCAAAATAAATAGCCTTGGTGCGCTCGTCTATGAGAGTCTCTAATCCTTCGCCTTTATCCGCGTCAAATATTCTAGCCTCTATGCCAAATCTAGATAGCGTATAAACAACAAGACTGGTTGTGCCCGCATAGACCTTGCGCGCCAAAATCACGTTATCTCCGGCTTTCGCTACGTTTGTTATGGCGTAGAACGCCGCGGCTTGACCGCTCGCCGTGCCTATTGCGCTCGCTCCGCCTTCCAAAGCCGCCACGCGCGCTTCGAAAACGTCTACGGTGGGATTGGTAAGGCGCGAATAAATCGGTCCGATTTCTTTGAGTGCAAATCTAGCCGCCGCCGTTTCGCTGTCTTTGAAATCATAAGCCGTGCTGAGATAAATAGGCACGGCCATAGTGCCAAAACCAGTTTTACTATCGTATCCGGCGTGCGTCGCCAAAGTCTCAGTTCTAAGCTCTGCCATTTTGTCTCCTTTGCGTTGAAATATGGCGCGAATTGTAGCACGAATTTTTTTAAATGTCAAGTATTTTGATTGATTTTATATATAATTTCTTTAAAAGCACGATTATACGGCATTTAAAAATATATATTATTTTACTTGTTATTTATTAAATAAGTGTTTTAGTATATATTCAAATTTGAATTGCGAGGCTTTGCGAAGAAAGGTCTGAGGGTGATAAGCGCGGTAAAAATAGGTTTATTTGACGAGGAAGCCCACGCCGATGCGGTTCGTGTGTTGGTCGTAGTCTATCATCGATTCCGCGTAGCCGTTGAAATATTGCACGTAGCCGTAAAAGCCGTCAAAGAGTGGAAATACGTAGCCTAGCTCGATATTTCCGCGGTTTTGCGAGAGGCGTAGGTTGTTGGCTATGCGCGCGCTCACGTATTGGCGGCCGAAATTGTAGCGAAGCTCGATATCGCCGCGTCCGGCGTAGTTTTCGATGCCCGGATTGTCGTCGTCCGCTTCTCGCACCCTCGCCCAAAACCTAGGACTCACGCTAAAATCGCCGAATCTCCAAAAAGCTTGCGCATAGAGGCGGTTCCAAGAGCGCGATTTCTCGCCGCTCTTGCCGTTTGATTGGTGCAAAAATCCTAGGCGCAAAGTCTGCGGAAGACCTGCAAAATCGCCGTTTGCGAGCCATTTTTCGAGCGGCAAATCCGTAAAAATCTCGGGCATATAATTGGTCTCGCGAAACGGCGCGCTAGCCTTTGCCGTTTGCCACCATGAGGTTTGGGTGTAGGCAAGATTTACGCTCGCGCCGCTCGCGCCTTCCCACAGCGCCTTTTTTGCGCTGATTTGAAACTTTGTCTCAAACGCGCGATTTTCGCTCGAATGTCCGCCGTTCCAAGAAGCGGGAAGAATGTAATTTTCGCGGTGAAGCTTAATGCCGGCTAAACTAATATCCGTGTCATTTTCGACTTCGCGGGCGAGTGAAGCGCGCTCTTGCGCCCGGGGCTCGTCGCCCCGGAATTCCGCGGTTTTTTCGCCATTGAAATTTGAATTATCCGCGATTTTTGGCGCGCTTTGATTGTTCAAATTTGAAGCATTATTGTCGGCGATTTCCACGGGTTTCAAATTTGAATTATTTTGCGCTCTCATCGCGGCTTTTTTGTAGAGCAACATCGCGTTTTTGTAATCGCCCGCTTGCTCGTAAATCTCCGCTTCGCGCGTGAGCCGCTCTATCTCGTCCGCGCTCAAAAACACGAGTGAAAATAAACTAAAAAAGAGCTTTTTCATCGATTTTGGCTATGTCTTGGGGAGTGTTGAGATTAAGAAACTGCGCCGCGTCCGCAAATTCGGTTATTACGCTATCGCAGGCGTTTACGAGCGCGCCCGCTCGTCTTTCGCCGTTTTTTATGAGCTCGCGCGCGACCTTTGCCACGCTAGGCGCGAAAAATCCGCAAAGATTGTGCGCGCGCTCACCCGCGCGGGGGAGTGAAATTTGATGATATTTCAAATTTGATTGCGCGGACGAGCCAAGCCCGTCCTTACGCTCGGGGCTCAACGCCCCGAAACCCCGCGCTTCGCGTGATTGTCCGGCCGCGCGGACCGAATTTACAAGATTAGGCGCTAATAATGCTTCCCACAACCTCTTTATAGTTTCAAATTTGATAAAAGGCGAGTCGGCGGGGATGATAAAAACGGGCTCTTTGTAATATTTATCCAAATTTGAAAGCACGAAAAACGGGCAAAAATCCTCAAAATCGTCCGCCAGCAAAGGCAAGGGCGGCGTGAATTTTTGGCTTTTCGCGCTAACTTTGACGTCCGTGAAAATCTCGCTCATACGCTCAAACAAAAAGTGCGTGAAAGTCGGGTAGGGCGCGAAAGGCATTAGCGTCTTATCCTCGCCCATGCGGCTGCTTTTCCCGCCCGCTAAAATCAGCGCGTGGGGGAGTTTTTGGGGGTTCAAATTTGAATCAGGCACGAGATAGCCACACTTCGCGCGGCATGCGCTTGCTTGCAACGACGATATTCAAATTTGAACTATCCAAATCACAAACCTCTAGGATCTGCTATTTTACCCGCGATCGCGCTAGCGGCGACTACGGCCGAGTTTGCGAGGTATACTTCGCTGCTTCTATCACCCATTCTGCCCACGAAATTGCGGTTTGTGGTGCTCACGCAGCGTTCTCCCGCTCCCAAAATGCCCATATAGCCGCCCAAGCACGCGCCGCAAGTCGGGTTGCTCACGACCGCGCCGGCTTCGACAAAAATGTCCATGAGGCCTTCTTTTTGCGCTTGCAAAGCGATTTTTTGGGTCGCAGGAGTGATGATGAGGCGAGTTTTTTTGGCAACGCGCTTGCCTTTTAGGATTTTGGCGGCGATTCTAAGGTCGCTAAGGCGTCCGTTGGTGCAGCTGCCGATGAAGGCTTGATCGATGGCGATGTCGTCTTTGACCGCTTCGCTCATGCTCTTGCCGTTGCTTGGCAAAAACGGATACGCGATCACGGGCTCTAGTGCGCTCATATCGATGACAAGCTCGCGTTCGTAGCTCGCGCCCTCGTCGCTGTAATAAATTTTTGGCTCGCTTCTGAGTTTGCGACCGTTTAGAAATTCGCGAGTGATATCATCTACCGCGAAAATACCGCTCTTTGCGCCCGCTTCTATCGCCATATTACAAAGGCTAAAACGACTGTCCATATCGATGTTTTCGACGTCTCCTGTGAACTCGAGCGTCTTATAAAGCGCGCCGTCCACGCCGATTTGACGAATGATTTCTAGGATTAAATCCTTGCCGTAAATATGCTCGGCTCTTTTGCCCTTAAATACGACTTTAATCGAGCTTGGCACCTTAAACCAGTTTTTGCCCGTAATCATCGCGTAAGCGATATCGGTCGAGCCCATACCGGTGCTAAACGCGCCCAAGGCGCCGTGCGTACAGGTGTGCGAGTCCGCGCCGATGATCACATCGCCCGGGACCACGAGACCTTTTTCAGGCATAAGCGCGTGTTCGATTCCCATATCTTTTTCGTCAAAGAAGTTTGGCAAATCGTGCTCGTAGGCAAATTCGCGGCTGATTTTGGCTTGGTTGGCGCTGGCGATGTCTTTGGCGGGGATATAGTGATCCATAACGATGGCAAATCCCTCTTTGTTGGCGAGCTTTTTCGCGCCGCTAGCTCTAAACGCTTTAATCGAAATCGGCGTGGTGATGTCGTTGCCGATGACCATATCTATGGGGCTTTCGCAGATTTGCCCCGCCGCTACTTCGCGCCCCGCGTGCGCGCTAAAAATCTTTTCCGTGATTGTTTGTTTCATTCAAATCCCCCAAATTTTAGGGTATTGTAGCAAAAATTTGGTATAATCGCGCTTATGAAATATAAAGTTTTGAAGCAAATCCCGGGATTTTTGTCGCGTTTTCGCAAAATCGCTTCCGTGCGCAGGGTGGGGGATTGCGCGATAGAAATTACGTTTGAAGGTAATTCAAATTTGAAATCAAATTTGGACGGCGCGAGCGGCGATAATAATTCAAATTTGAACTGTCCTAAAAAAATCACTCTCGTATTTGACCTTGCCAAAAGCGGCTCGTCGGTGTATTTAGCGGACCCCTCCGCGGCTAGAGCCAAGGATTACAAAGCTCCGTTCGACGGAGTTTTGGCTAAGCGCTTCACCGCTTCTAAAATCGTGAGCGTCGAAGTTCCCGACAACAACCGCATTTTGCATATTCACGCGCGTTTCGAGGGCTCTTACAAAGCTTACGAGAGCCATCTATACCTTGAGTTTACGGGGCGATTTACCAACGCCATTATTACCGATGAAAACGGCGTGATTTTGGAGGCTTTGAGGCATTTTTCCACAGATTTTCGCGACGTCGCGGTCGGGCGGGAATTGCGCCCGCTAGAACCCATCGAGATAAAAGAAGGAGACGCGCCGGAGATTACGGATTTTCCCGCGTTTTTTGCCGCGGAGCTCGCTCGGGTAAAGGACGCGAAAATCGCCGGTATTCGCGCCGCTAAACTTGCGGGGATAGATAAAAAGATTTCAAATTTGAACGAGGTTTTGGCGGCTCTTGAGAGCGAAAACGAGCTAAGCGGGCGCGCGGCATATCTAGCCGAGGTCGCCGGCGAAATCACCGCAAATCTATGGAAAATGAGCGGCAAAGAGCGCAGTCTTGACCTCGTCATAGGCGGCAAGCCCTTGCATATCGACCTCACGACCACGCCGCAAGCTCACGCCAACGCGCTATTTAAAGAGAGCAAAAAACTGCGCCAAAAAGCGGCGAACGTGAATATTCAGCGTTCAAATTTGAACGAAAAAATCACTTTTTTGCGCCGCCTTTGCGCCGCCGCGCGGGCTTGCGAGAGCGCGGACGAGCTCGAAATCATTTTGCCTCGCGCCCGCACCGTGCGCAAAGAAAAGCGCGATAACGGCGATTTGGTGCAAAATTTCTTCGTCGGCGAGCACAAAATCAGCGTCGGCAAAAACGAGCGCGGCAACGCGTGGTTGCTCGCGAACGCCAAAAAAGACGATTTCTGGTTTCATTTGCAAGGTCGCGCCAGCGCGCACGTCATTGTGAGGACGCCCAAAAAGACGTTGCCCGAAGAGGTGATAGCGCTCGCCGCCAGACTTTGCGTGCAGTTTAGCGAGGAGGAGCGCGGTAGCTATCAGGTCGATTTCACGCGCAAAATGAACGTCAAAATCGTCGGCGGAGCGTTCGTAAATTATGTAAATTACAGCACGATAGGAGTGAAAATATGATAAAAGTGGAGTTTCCCGGACCCATCGGTAAGGAGCCCTGCGAACTCGCGGTTTCAAATTTGAAAGAACTAAAAGAAGCGTTAAGCGCCGACGAGAGCGTGCGTCCATGGCTCGCTACTTGCGCGGTGCTAGTAAACGACGAAATCGCAACCGCGCTCGAGACGCCGCTTCACGACGGCGATAGAGTGGCGATTTTGGCGCCGGTGTGCGGAGGCTGAAATGCAAGGACTTGAACTTCATGAAGGCGCGCTGGATGTAAAAAGCATACTTTCGCGCTGGTACGACGAAAACAAAATGCGAAATTACGGCGCGATTATTACCTTTGTAGGCGTGGTGCGCGACGAAGACGGGATTGAGGGGCTTAGCTTCGATATTTACGAACCGCTGCTTGGAGGTTGGTTTGCGGCGTGGCAAAGAAAAGCGAACGAGGCGGGCGCGGACGTGCTCATGGCTCACTCGCGCGGCGACGTGCCAAATCACGAAAGCAGCTACGTCGCGGGCGTGGTAAGTCCCAAACGCAAAGTCGCTCTCGCGCTCATAAACGAGTTTGTCGAGGATTTTAAAGCCAACGCGCCGATTTGGAAGTATGATTTGAAAAACGGAAAGCGCGTTTACGCCGCCGATCGCTCGCATAAGCTCAAGGGCGCGGGGCTATTAGCGTAAGGCGACTCGTCTTTTTGCGCTTTTGCTCGGGATTCGCAAAATCGCCAAAAATCGCTTCGCTTAATTCAAATTTGAATTATTCGTCGTCGCGAGTGTGCGCGACCGTAGGGGCTGGCGAAAACAAGAAGACTTATTTTTCAAATTTGGATAAAAAGGAACATAATGAGATTTTTTATAAAACAACTCTTGCTTTGCGTTTTGGCGCTCGTCCTTGTTTCGTGCTCGGCGCGAAAAGCAAACGAAGAAAAAAGCGGCTTGACGTTGGCAAAGAGTGATTTTTCAGCTCTTCGCGGTTTTGAAGACGACGATTTTGCGGGAGCCGCACTCGCTTTGAAGCGAAGTTGCGCCGTTATAGCTAAACATCCCGAAATTTTACGAAAAAGCGTCGTAAAAATCGACTCGCGAGCCTATTTAGACGCGTGTGCGCGGTTTTCTGCACTAAGTTCTAGCGACGCGAGAGCGACGAGGGCTTTCTTGAAAGAACATTTCGAGCCTTATTTGGTGAGTTTTGACGGCGAAAGCGAGGGGCGATTTACTTCGTATTACGAGGCCGAAATTAGAGCCTCGCGCACGAAAAGCGAACGATACAAATATCCCATCTACGGCCGTCCTAGCAATCTAGTGTCGGTAGATTTGCAAGATTTTGGCGCCGGGCTGCCAAACGCGCGTATTTCGGGGCGCGTCGAGAATGGTAAATTAAGGCCATACTATACGCGCGAGCAAATCGAGAAGGATGGGCTTGATGCTCCTGTGATTTTATGGGGCGACGACAAAGTCGATATATTTCTCATGCAAGTCCAAGGCTCGGCGTTGGCTCGCCTCGACGACGGTTCTGTCGTGCGCGTGGCATACGCCGCCGACAACGGACGACCGTCTGTTGGCGTAGGCAAGATTCTTTTACAAAAAGGTCTACTAGAAAAAGGCAAGGCTTCTATGGGCGACATACGCGACTGGCTCAAAGCTCATCCGGATCTTGCCCAAGCAAATATAAACGAAAATCCGCGTTTTATCTTTCACAAAATCTCGACTGCCCAAGGTCCTACGGGTGCCCT
>ONQI01000044.1 GCA_900319915.1 uncultured Campylobacter sp. | reverse complement strand
GTCTTCGTCAAACACCGCAAAACGCGTTTTATCCGCGCTTTTGGCGATATTTTTAAATTCCGCAAAACTCACGCTCGGCGCACCCCAAAAAGCAAGCAAACCTTTGTCACTCCTCGCCGCATATACCTCGGCAAGCTCGCTTTCATCAAGTTTCGCGAAGTTTTTAAGCCAAATCATACAAATCCTTTTACGGCTATTTTAGCAAAATATCTATCAAAGATTAGTAAAATTTGACTTATTTTTGGCTTTTTTTTAGACGAGGGATTTTTGCATATAAATCACGCTGTTTTCTTCTTTTTGGCGAGTGAAACCGTATTTTTCGTATAAGCGCAATGCGGGAGTGTTTTTTGCAAGAACGCGTAAAAACAGCGTTCGCACGCCTAATTCAAATTTGGCGTAGCGCAGGATTTCGCTCATAAGTTTGTCACCGACGCGCGAAAGCTCGGGGTTTTTATACAAACCAAACTCCGCGCCGCCGTCCGCAAAATCCGAAAAATAAATCGAGCCTATGAAAACGTCGCCCTCGTAAACCATAAAATATATTTTGTCTTTTCTGCTTTTTAGGCTATCGACGAACTTGCAATGTTCGGCAAAATCAAATTTCGTCAGACAAAATCTCGCCGTACGCTCGTCCATTCTAGCGCGGTAAACGGCCTTTATCTCGTCCTCGCTAAGTTCAGTGAAGTTTTTAAGCCAAATCATGACACTCCACCCCCGTTTTTTTGAGATATTCATAAATCCGCGTTTGATTTTCCGCGACCCTATAAGCGACGAATTTTGCCCCCAGCACGCTAGCTTCACTCACTAAGGTGCTTGCCGAAATATGTAAAACCTCGCTTTCGTTCATCAACCGCGCCATGTGCGCGAAATCGACGAAAAGCGAGATATTTTCGCGACTCGCGGCGAGGGCTTTGAGCGAGTTCAAATTTGAATTAGCGCTCGTAGTCGCTATGGCGATTTTAGCGGTATTTGGAAGGCTCAGGGCAACCCGCGCGGTCGCGTTTTTCACGTCGCTACCGCCTAGGCAGACGAAATAGTCGTAGATTTTCTCGCGTCTTATTTCTCGCTCGGCGTAAAACTCGTCGCGCACTAAAGAAAATCCGGCGAGGATTTCGCAGCCTGCGGGAACCAGCCCCGCATAATCCTCCGCGCTAGTCCAAACCCCGGGCGCCACTAAAACGTCGCAAAAATGGGGCTTGCGCTCGTCGTCAAAAGCGATGATTTTCGCGCCCGCGGTTTCTTTGAGCGCGCGCTCGAAATCCGCGTCGATAGCGTAATTATCAATCACAATCGTCTCAAATCCGCCGTTAATAATCAAATTTGAAATCTCGCTCGCGTCGCCGCTTTTTAAAATATGCACGGGATACGGGATTTGCGCGTTTACGTTGCCCTCTAGATCTAAGCAGGCAAACTCGATTTTATCAAATTTGAATCGCTCCGCAAAGCGCGCGGCGAACACGAGATCGCGAGATATGTGCCCCAGTCCTACTTTCGCGCCGCTATCTGCGCGAAACAGCGTTTTTGCCATAATTTATCTCGTAAAGAACTTTCGCGAACTCGAGGTCTTCGGGTGTGTCGATGTCGCAAACAAGCCGGCGCGGCAACTCGTAAAAAGCAGATTTTTCGCTAAAAATCGGGCTTTCGCGCCAACTTTTGACAGAACCGAAATAAAACGCCCCCGCGTCGTGAAAAGCCCGCTTCAAATCCTGCGAGCGCGAAGCGTAAAACTCCGGAAAAAACATCGCCCCGTCCGCGCCGAAACCGCGCCAAATCGGGTATTCAAACTCGCACGCGCTAAAATAAAACGCGTGGCGAGCGGGGTCAAATTTGCTAGCCGCGTCGCGCAAAATTTCACCCGTGATAAGCGGCGCGGTCGCGTAAAGGCAGCAGACTCCGTCCTCGTCGTTCAAATTTGAAACGCTAGAAGCGTGATTTATCACGTCCGCGGTGGTGGCGAAATCTCCGCTGATTTCATCTGGACGCTTCAAAGTCCGCGCGCCAAAATCCGCCGCCACGCCTAGTATTTCGTCGTCGTCGCTACTGACTATCACGCGCTCAAACGCACCCGAATCCAAAGCCGCGCGAACGCTATAGCTAATCAGCGGCGCGCCCAAAAAATCGACGATATTTTTGCGCGGGATTCGCTTCGAGCCCCCGCGCGCGGGTATCACGCAAATCACGCCCGCCTCCTTATAAGCTCGCTATCATCTCGTTTATCCCGCGCTCGTCGAGCCACTGGGTATTTTTGTCCGAGCTATACTCGAACTCGCCTTTGATTTGCTCGCCCTTCTCGCCTAGGAGATTAAGCGAAAAATCGGGCGCGCTTATAAAATTTATGCTCGGCGCGATAACGTAGTGGTCGCTAAACTCAAGACTGTGTATCGCGTCGTCGCGGCCTATCATTACCTCGTGAAGTTTTTCGCCGGGGCGAATACCGATGATTTTCACACCCAAATTTGGAGCCATAGCGCGAGCCAAATCGGTCATTTTCATAGAAGGAATTTTTGGGATAAAAATCTCGCCGCCTTGCATGCGAGCGAAGTTTTTGAGCACGAATTTTACGCCCTGCTCAAGCGTAATCCAAAACCTCGTCATTCTCGCGTCCGTGATGGGAAGCTCTCTCGCGCCCTCTGCGATGAGCTTTTGGAAATACGGCACAACAGAACCCTCCGAGCCCACGACGTTGCCGTAGCGAACGACTGAAAAGCGCGTCTCGCGAGTGCCCGCGATATTGTTCGCGGCGACAAATAACTTGTCGCTGGCAAGTTTAGTCGCGCCATAGAGATTTACGGGATTGCACGCTTTGTCGGTGCTAAGGGCGATGACCTTGCTAACGCCACTCGCAAACGCCGCGTTTATCACGTTTTGCGCGCCGTGGATATTTGTTTTGATACATTCCATTGGGTTATATTCGGCGATGGGCACGTGTTTCATCGCGGCGGCGTGAATGACGTAATCCACGCCGTCCATCGCGGTAATAAGGCGCTTTTCGTCGCGCACGTCGCCCACAAAAAAGCGCATACAACTATCCGTAAAATGCTGCGCCATACGGTAATGCTTTTGTTCGTCGCGCGAAAAAATAATTATGCGTTTTGGTTTGTATTCTCTCAACAAAATCTCGGTATATTTCTTGCCAAAACTGCCGGTTCCGCCCGTAATAAGAATACTTTTGCCGTTAAACACCATAACTCCTTTCAAACCACCGCGCAAATTGCCAAAGCGTGAAAACGTGCTGCTTAAACCTGCCGTGCGCGGCTTTTTTTACGAGTATTCTAACGAATTCTTCATCAAAAAACGGTAAAATTTGATTAATTCTAAGAATTTCGTCCGCGATTTTTTCACCCCTAGCGGCGAAAAGCCACTCCATAAAAGGCGAAGAAAAGCCCTTTTTCTTGCGCTTTATGACGTCAGATGAGACGAGAGGAGCGGCGAGATTTTTGAGGATTGCTTTGGGCGTTTTTTCGTGGTAGCGCACATCGTCGCTAAGACTTAGACAAAATCTCGCCAAATCCTCGTCAAGCAAAGGCGTAATCACCCTTAGCCCCACGGCCTCGCCTATGCGAGCCATCTTGGTCGCGGCTATTTCGCTCGCCCAAATGCGAAAATCCATATAGCTAGCTTCTCTAAGCTCGATATAATCGCTTCTATAAGGTTCTAATGGGTCGCTCGCAAGGATGTGCTTCAAATTTGAGCTTAACAAGTATTCTTTTTGCACGGAGGTAAAAACCTCGCCGCAACCTCCATAAATCGGCAGTCCGAGCTCTTTGCGCCTAAGCCAACCGT
Source organism: uncultured Campylobacter sp. (assembly GCA_900319915.1). Taxonomy (GTDB): domain Bacteria; phylum Campylobacterota; class Campylobacteria; order Campylobacterales; family Campylobacteraceae; genus Campylobacter. Next base: position 4,800 of record ONQI01000044.1, on the reverse strand, counting down.
AATCTTTGGAAATGCGCGGATAGTCTTCCTTGCGCCAAGACTCGCGAGCGAAATCCACGAGCCGAAAGCTCATCGGATAGCCTAAAAAGCATTCGTCGCCGCCCTCTCCGCCAAGAGCGACGCCAAATCCCACGGCTCTTACCTCGCAAGCAAGGCGATAAAAAGGCAAAGCGGACGAATCGGCAAAAGGTTGCTCAAAAATATCATAAAACCGCTCCGCCACGGCGAAAAATTGTTCACCGCTAAACGCGTATCCGCGGTGCTCCGCGCCGATATGCTCCGCACTTTCGCGAGCGAAATTCCTCTCGTCCCAGCGTCCGCCGTCCTCAAACCCCATACAAAACGAGTTCAAATTTGAATCTCCAAAATCCCGCGCGAACGAAGCGGCGACGAACGCGCTGTCTAAGCCGCCGCTAAGCAAAAAAGCGGGATTTGCGTTCAAATTTGAAACCCTCGCGCGAAGCGAGCGCGATATTAACTCCGCCGCACCCTCGCAGGCTTGACCAAAGTTCAAATTTGAAATAGCGACCTCGGCAAAACCCGAATAATCGCTGATTTTTGGCTCGCTCTCGCCTCTTTTTAGCGTAAAAAAAGAACCCGCGGGAAGTGAAAAAACGCCCTCGTATATCGTGCGGGGCGCGGGCACGCTCATAAAGGATAAATAGGAGTTAAACGCGGTAAAATCGATGTTTGGACTGGTTTTTAGCTCGCGCAAAACGGGGCGAATGGTACTGGCAAAAACCAGCCCCCCATCGCAAATCGCGAAATAAAGGCTCTTTTTGCCAAAGCAATCCCTCGCGCCGTAAAATTCATTCTTCGCGCGATCGAAAATCACGAAAGCAAACTCGCCTTTGAGCCTCCCGGCACAATCTTTGGCGTATTTTTGATAAAGCGAGGCAACGAGCTGTGCGCCGCTCAAACCGCGCTCAAAACCCTCCCCCGCAACAATCAAATTTGAATTGCAAATATCGCCGCTAAAAGCAATAATTAAGTCGCCTTCGCATTTCAAATTTGAATATTCGCTCGCCTCTTCGCGCTCGCCTTTGAGTCCGAAAATATCAATCTTCTCGCTCTCAAAGCTCGCAAATATCGCGCCGCCTAACTCCGCGCTTTCGCAAACATTCAAATTTGAAATAGATTCTGACGCGCGCCCTCGAAAGCCCGCGCCAAAATCTCGTCCGAAAATCAGCCGCATTACATTTTTGGCGGCGTCATTTTACCATCGGCTCCGTGCTCCATAGGAGGGAGTTTTCGGGCCTTGACGCCTTTTAACTCCATGCTAGTGCCGTCGTCAAAATCTAGCACCAAATCCACGCTATCGCCTTCTTTTACGCCGGCTTTTTTAAGCCCGATAAGCATGACGTGCGGACCGCCCGGTTTAAGCTCGAAACTACCGTGCGCCGGCACTTTGAAGCTTTCGACTTTGACCATTTTCATCATGCCGTCTTCGCTAATGTGCGTGTGAAGCTCGGTAAATTCGCTCAGGGTGTTGCTACCGCCTACCACGCTCACGTCTTTGTCGCCGTTATTTTTTATGGTAAAAAATACCGCGCTATTTTTGGCGTTTGGCGGAGTAGCCTTAGCAAATGCGCCCTCTATTTCGACGTCCGCAGCGTTTGCGCCGACCAAAACCGCACTCGCGAAAAGTGCGCAAAAAAGCGATTTCTTCATGGCTTTTCCTTTCAAATTTGGAGTGGATTTTCATTCTACACAAAATTAGGTAAAATTTTACTGAAAATTTAAGCAATTTTGGGCTAAAATACGCCTTCTAAATCTCTGAAATCAGGAAAAATTGTGAAAAAAATCCTACTTCTAGTCTTCTTTGCGAACGCGATATTTGGGGCGCAAGACCTCGAAAAGCTCTATCTCGAAAAAGGCATCACCGCCGTCCGCGACGCTATCGAAATTAACTTGCAAAACAAAGCCCATTGGGAAGAAAAACTCGCCCCCCAAGACCTAAAATACGGTTACTACGAGCGCCCGACTTTCATCACTGTAGTCGATAAAACCGCCAAAAAAATCGCCGCTTTCAAATTTGAAAACGGAAAGCTAAGCAAACTCTCTTCAAACGAAGTTCTCACCGGTCTCATGGGCGACAAACTCAAAGAAGGCGACCTTAAAACTCCCGTGGGCACATATGAGGTAACTCGCAAATTTACTCCGTCCGATCGTTATTACGGTCCCGTGGCTTGGAGTCTGAGCTATCCAAACGTCTATGACAAAGTACGCCACAGAGACGGCGGCGGAATATGGATTCACGGCTATCCTATGGACGGCAACGTCAGAGAAGACACGATAAAAACCAAAGGCTGCGTCGTAATGAAAAACGACTTGCTTACCAAATACGAAAAACTAGTGGGCGAAAATAAGGGCGGCGTCGTTCTTATTAATGAAAAAGGCGTCAAAGAAGCATCAAACGCCCAAATAGCGGCGATTTTTGCGGAGCTTTTCAAATGGAAAATGGCGTGGACCATCAGCGACGCGAACGCATATCTTAGCTTTTACGACAAAGATTTCACGCGCTTTGACGGCATGAAAATGGGTCGTTTCGCGGAGATGAAAAAGCAAATTTTCTCACGCAAAGAAAATAAATTTATCAGCTTCACAAATTTCGTCATCACGCCTTATCCTAGCACCGAAAAAGGCGATTTTTTCCGCGTGACTTTCAACGAAAAATACCTCACTCAAAGCTATCAATTCGAGGGTGTAAAGACGCTTTACGTGCGTTTAGACGGTTCTAAAATGAAGATTTTGGTGGAGGAATAAAAAAAATGGATTCAAATTTGAACGAAATGTCCCCCGAGCAAGCCAAAGTAAGCGAGCAAGTCGGCAAACTTTTAGCGGCGCGAGGCGAGTTTTACGCGCTGTTTGACAAAATCATTCCAAAACGCGGCAACAGCGATACTTTCGACTTTGGCGCGCTCGGGGAGAATTCAAATTTGAAAGATATTTATGCGAGATTTTACGCTTACGATTACGAAATCCGCAAACTCTTACCTCACGTTTATAAAAAATTTGGTGTGAAATTCAATGTCTGAACTCAGAATCTCAAAAAGCGCGTATCTACATAATCTCGCCGCAATCGCGAAAAAAGCGGGCGGAGAAAGCCGCGTCATGGCGGTGTTAAAGGACAATGCTTACGGTCATGGAGCGAGAATTATTGCGGCTCTTGCAAACGAGTTTGGGCTGAGGCGCGCGGTGGTGCGAAGCCTAGACGAAGCCCTAGAAATCGCGGAGTTTTTCGAGCAGATATTGATTTTATCACATATCCCGGACGGCAACGAACCTAGCGAAGCGGGAAACTGCGCCCTCGTCTACGGCATAAACGAACTAGATGCGCTAAATGCCATAAAAGCGGGCTCGTGCGTGCATTTGGCATGCGATACCTTAATGCACCGCAACGGTCTGCGTTTCGAGGAGTTAGAGCGCGCTTACGAGATTGCAAGAAAGCGCGGCGTAAGCGTGCTTGGCGCATACACGCATTATCGTAGCGCGGACGAATACAGCGGAGAGTTTGACGTGCAAAAAAATAATTTTGCTCGCTTTAAAGCGCGTGTTCGCGAACTCTCGGTCAAATTTGGCACGCCCGCTCCCGTTTTTCACTCGCACAACTCCGCCGCCACCGAGCGCGCCGCGAGCGAAGAAGGAGAGCTTGTTCGCGTGGGAATGGCGCAGTTTGGCTACGCGCAGTTTGACGAGAGTTTGGATTTGCACCGCGTGGCAAGCTTGTGGGCGGACCGCGTAAGTCACCGAGTGCTTACAAAAGGCGAGAGCGTGGGATACGGCGGCGTTTTTACCGCGAGCGAAGAAATTGCCGTGGCAACCTATGATCTAGGATATGGCGACGGGCTTCTCAGATACGCCGGATTTGGCGACTTGCGCCTTGCCAACGGCGCTAAAATCCTTGGCAAAATGTCCATGGACAGCTTTTCGTGCGAGGACGTGGGCGAAAAGGTCTGCGTATTTGACGACGCGAACGTTTGGGCGAAGTTTTTCGGCACGATAAATTACGATATATTAGTAAAACTAAGCCCGAGAATAAAGCGAACCCTCATCGACTAATTCAATTTGAATTAAGCGCGGGATTGCCGCGCTCGTTTCACTCACCCGCAATGCTAGCGCGCTTGTCGCTACAACGCGCCCAGCGTTTCGCGGCGCGCTAGGAATAAGAAAACCGATTATTCAAATTTGAACGCGCCGTTCAAATTTAGTCGATTTTAAGAACGCTCAAAAACGCTTCTTGGGGCAAATTTACCCTTCCGATTGCTTTCATTCTTTTTTTGCCCTCTTTTTGTTTTTCGAGCAGTTTGCGCTTACGCGTAATGTCGCCGCCATAGCATTTGGCGGTTACGTTTTTGCCCATAGATTTGACGGTTTCGCGAGCGATGATTTTGGAACCCACGCTGGCTTGAATAGCCACTTCAAAGAGTTGGCGCGGCACGATTTCTTTCATCGCTGAGACTAGGTCGCGACCTTTGGACGCGGCGCGGTCTTCGGGCACGATAATAGATAGGGCGTCGACGATCTCGCCCGCCACGCGGATATCTAGGCGCACAAGACGACCGGGGCGATAGTCGGTAGGCTCGTAGTCGAAACTCGCGTAGCCCTTGGTCGCGCTTTTAAGCTTGTCGTAAAAGTCCATTACGATTTCGTTCATCGGAACGTCGTATTCGAGCAGGACGCGCTCGGGAGTGATATAGTCCATTTTCGTCTGGCTACCACGACGTTTGTTAAGAAGCGTTATCATATTACCGAGAAATTCGCTCGGCGTGATAATGGTCGCGTGTACGTATGGTTCGC
>ONQI01000035.1 GCA_900319915.1 uncultured Campylobacter sp. | reverse complement strand
CATCGACCACATCTTAGATCACATAGACAAACAACAAGCTATCGCGGGCACCTACACAAACACTCTTACCGAGATAAACACTCGCGCTAGCGTGCTCGAGGTCAATATTAGCTCGATCAAATCCGATATGCTAGACGTGGATTATGGCGAGACGATTATTCAGTTCCAACAATCCTTGCTGGGTTACCAAGCCATGCTTCAAACCACGGCGAAGATTTCGCAAATAAGCCTGCTACAATATATGTAAATTTGCAAGGCGGCTTGCGCTTTTTGCTTATTTCGCGGGAATAGCGCGAGCGCTTCGCTAGGATGAATTATTTATTCTATCGCGTCGCTCGCCGCCGCTCACAACCGGCGAACTAAGTCAAAAATCGCTTCGCCAGATTCAAATTTGAATATTCAAATTTGAACGAGCGATTCTCATACCGCGCGGCAATATCGCGCCCGAACGACATTCAAATTTCCATTAAACAATCCCTAAATAAAATTACGCTATAATCTAGCCTTAAAATTTATTAAGGAAACGATTTGAAACAAACCCTGCTCGGCGTGAGCGTGATTATTTTGTTACTTTTTGAGGCGGCGACCGCGCTGTTTGGCTGGCAGGCTACGGACGCGGGTATGGACGTGTCGTATAGCGACCTCGACCTTATTATCGGCGGCGCGAATCGCAAAGTTTTCGGCGTGCTCGCTTACGTTTATCCTATAATTTTAATTTATTGTTCGTGGCTAACATATAAGAGATTTCGTGATTTTGCAGAAGGCGAACGCTTCGATTTGGCGTTTGTTAGCCATGGGCTTGGCGGCGCGATGCTCTTTTTCTCGTGCTTGCTCGCGCTTGCTTTTGTCGACGTTTTCGCCTTTGGCGGCAAAACCAACCTGGGCGGCTGGTTTGCGTTTTCGGCGATAGAGGGACTAGACGCGCTCCTTGGCGACTCGCCGAACTGCTGGATTTATTGGCTTATTATCGTCGTCGGGCTTTTTTATATTTCGTTTTTTCTCACTTTCGACGTGTGGTTTCACGACAAAATTCGCGAATGGTTCGTGGACAGGGGCGCGTCCGTTTCAAATTTGAATAATTCAAATTTGAAATCCGGCGCCCTTAGCGCGCCAAAGCCAAAACCCGCGCCAAAACCTAAAAAAATCAAATCTAATTCAAATTTGAAAAGCGAAGAGATTAGCGAGGATAATTCAAATTTGAATAATGAAAGCGTGGAGGCGAGCGAAGAGATTTCAAATTTGAACGCAGAAGACGGCGATTCAAATTTGAATGAAACCATCTCCGCCGAGCCTAAAATCACGGCTTCGGGCGTGGAAATCCTAAGCGAGCTAAGCGAAAACAAAGAGCTCCTAAATCAACTAGAAAAAGGTAAAGTCGAAAAACCAAAAGATTTTGTTTTGCCAAGCCTTAGTTACCTCAAAGAGCCGCCAAAACGCAAGAAAAACGTAAACGAAGCGGAAATCGACCAAAAAATCGCCAACTTGCTAGAAAAATTGCGCAAATTTCGCATAGAAGGCGACGTGGTTCGCACTTATTCGGTGCCTGTTGTAACGACTTTTGAGTTTAAACCCGCCGCGGACGTAAAAGTAAGCAAAATCCTAAATCTTCAAGACGACCTCGCGATGGCTTTGCGGGCTCAAACTATCCGCATCCAAGCTCCGATTCCTGGCAAAGACGTGGTAGGAATCGAGATTCCAAACGAAGAAACCGAAATAATTTATTTGCGTGAGATTTTAGAAAGCGACATTTACAAAAACGCCAAAAGCGAGCTTACTATCGCGCTTGGCAAAGATATCGTGGGCGCGCCGTTTGTCACCGATCTCAAAAAGCTCCCGCACCTCCTCATCGCGGGCACCACGGGAAGCGGCAAGAGCGTTGGTATAAACGCGATGATTTTGAGCCTTTTGTATCGCAATTCGCCGCAGACTCTTAGGTTCATCATGATAGACCCGAAAATGCTCGAGTTTAGTATGTATAACGATATCCCGCATCTTCTAGCGCCCGTGGTTACCAGTCCTAAACAAGCCGCCGCCGTGCTCGAAAACACTGTGGCAGAGATGGAGCGCAGATATAAAATCATGGCGCAAAATAGGGTAAAAACGATAGACGGCTACAACGAAAAAATTAAAAAAGAAGGCGGCGAGATATTTCCGTTCATCGTGGTTATCATCGACGAGTTTGCCGATCTTATGATGACTAGCGGCAAAGAAGTCGAAATCAGCGTCGCGCGACTCGCGCAAAAATCTCGCGCGTGTGGCATTCATCTCATAGTCGCCACCCAACGTCCTAGTCGCGACGTTTTTACGGGTCTTATCAAAGCCAATTTCCCAAGCCGCATAGCTTACCGCGTGGGTCAGCGAATAGACAGCACGATTATCCTAGACCAAATGGGCGCGGAGAGCCTGCTAGGACGCGGCGATATGCTCTTTACGCCTCCTGGTAGCCCGGGATTAGTGCGCTTGCACGCGCCGTTCGCGAGCGAGGGTGAAATAGAGCAAATCGTCGATTTCTTAAAAGATCAGCAAGAAGTGATTTATGACGAGAGTTTCACCAAAGCCCAAGGCGACGGCGGCGCCGGCGAGGGCGAGATTGTGGGCGAAAAAGACGAACTTTACGACGAGGCTTTGAGAGTCGTGAGAGAAGAGCGCAAAACCTCGATTAGCTATATCCAAAGACGTCTTGGAATCGGCTACAACCGTGCGGCCAACATCATCGAGCAGCTCCAAAATAGCGGCGTGCTGGGCGAGCCAAACGCCAAAGGTCAGCGCGAGATTTTGATATGATTAAAGCGAGATTTATTCAAATTTATGCTAAAATGGCAGGTTTTTAATGTTTGAAGAGATTTTTGAAGGAAGTCCGCGCGAGCGATTTTTCGACGTGCTTTTCGCGGCTAATCGTAGCGTGGTGGAAGCCGAGCTTGAGCGCGTTTTCGGCGAGCTAGCAAGCTACCGCGCGTCAAGCGAAAACGGTAATTCAAATTTGAATAGTTCAAATTTGAATGATTTGGCTTCTCGCGATGAAGCGTTAAACGACCTTTATATCGAGGTTACGGGCGAGATTTTGAGCCAAAATGAATAAGGTTTTTTCTAGGATTCTTTTGAGCGTTTTTTTGCTTGGCGCTATACCTTTCGCGGTTTCAAATTTGAAATATAATTCAAATTTGAACGCGGCGGGATTAAAGTTTGAATACGCTAAAAATTTTAAGCTCAAAAAAGACGAAAAAGCCTACGTTTACGTTACGGAAAAGGGCACGGCGAGGCGCGAAGTTTTCATATTTTCGTGGACGCTTTACGATGGATTAAATCTCGTGATAAACAGCAAGTTTCGCAAATATCCGCGTCAAATCATGCTTTCCTTGCGCCCGGCGCTTAGGCTATACAAACAAAGCCTCTTGCCGCCCGTTCGCATAGCGACCGCGCAAAAAGAAGAAGTGATGATTTATCTTGATTTTGAGGCGTTCGAGCGTGGCAAGGCGACCATAAACGCATATGTTTGGGATAAGTCAAACCGAGTAGACGTAGAGTTTAAGCCTGATAGTGGCGAATATTAAAGAAGGAAAAATGGACAAAATCGACGAAATTATGAACGGCTTTATCGCTAGCCTCGGCTACGATGGCGCGGAGACGATGTTTTCACGGGTTAGTTCTGGCAAAAAATTGCGCTCTAAACTTATCTTGAAAATCGCGGGCGAAAACGAGCGCGCGTTCACGCTTTGCGCGGTTATCGAGCTCATTCACCTAGCGAGTTTGCTTCACGACGACGTGATAGACGAGTCGAACCTGCGCCGCGGCAGCCCTAGTATAAACGCGCTTTTTGGCGCGAAAAACGCCGTCATGCTGGGCGACGTGCTGTATTCTAAGGGTTACAACGAGCTTGTCAAATTTGACCCCGAGGTTGCGCGGGTCGTCTCAGACGCGGTTTGCAAACTTAGCATAGGCGAGCTAATGGACGTGCAAATGGGAGAAGCGTTCAACGTGGATCT
>ONQI01000037.1 GCA_900319915.1 uncultured Campylobacter sp. | reverse complement strand
TCGGTTTGAAAAGGTCGAAATTTAGGGCGTTTGAGGCAAGCGTGACGTTGGCTTCGGAAATGAGCGCGGGCGGTAGGGTGGTTTCAAATTTGACTTTCAAATTTGAAGCGTGAGCGCGACCAAAAATACTGTTTGCGTCAAAATCTTTGCCTAGCGTATAATGCCCGCTAAGCTCGTCTATATGATAGTTTTCCGCCGTTATGTAGCCATAAATCCAGTTTTTTATTTCGGGGTCTAATTCCGTGATTTTGGCGAGATTTTCCATAAAATCTTTAATCGTCGGCGCGGAAACGTCCGTGATATTGTAATCTACGCGTTTGCCACGCATTTTTGCGCTTGCCTTGCCACTTAGTTCGTAGCTTGTAAAGACCCCCGTAAAGTCATAAATTCCGTGTTTCAAATCCGCGCTTACCGCACCGTTAAAAGTGACGTTAAAGTCTTTAAATCTAAGTTCGCGTACTTCGCCTTTAATCAGTCCCTCGTCTTCTTCCTCATCCTCGCTAAGACCGATATTTACGGACAAAAAGCTCGTGTCTAAGTAAAATAAATCGTCCAAAAATACGAGCGAAAACTCCATATTTTCGTATCCCACGCGAGAAAGATTGATTTCTTCAAATAATAAACCTATGAGTTTTAGTTTTTTGATATTAGAGGCGATTTGCTCTAATGAAGTTTGGGATTTTGGCGTTTTTTCTTTGTGAATTTTCAAATTTGAAACGTTTAAAATGAGTTTTTTATCTAATTTTATGTATAATCCCTCGACTAAAAACGCCCGGCATTCGAAGCGTTCCACGCTCACGCCGTGCGCCAAAGTAAGGACGAAAGCGACGATAATGACGATAAACGCGAGCGCCAAAAGGCGTATTTTCCTGCTCATTTGCGACATAATTTTGATAATCTTTCTTAGTTTAGCGGCGAGTCTTACCCGCCCCGTAACGACGACGCGCGTGGTATATTTGCCTAGCGGAAGCGTCGGCGAAATTATATCGTATTTAACTTCGCTAAACTTTAATGTCAATAAATTTGACAAATATATTCTCGTGTTGATGGGCTTTCCTCAAAGCGGCTGGATCGACGTAGGCGCGGGGGAATTAACTAAATTTGATTTTCTCTATAAACTCACGACCGCCAAAGCCGCGCTGAGCGATATCACGCTCATTCCGGGCGAGACGAGCGAGATATTTTTCAAAGAAGTGGCGGCGAAATTAAATTTGAATTATACGAGGCTCCTGGCCGAAGCCAAAGCGCAAGCCCCCATCCCCGAGGGATTTTTCGTGCCGGAGACTTATCGCGTGCCTATGGGTATGAATGAAAAACATTTGGTTTATTATCTCGTTCGTCTCTCTAGGGAAAAACACGAAGCCGTGGCGAAGAAGATTTTTGGCGCGTTCGACGAGCGCAAGTGGTATCAGTATATCGTTGTGGCGTCGGTAGTGCAAAAAGAAGCCGCCGACGAATCTGAAATGCCTGTGGTCGCAAGCGTGATTTATAATCGTCTCAAAAAGGGCATGAAGCTTCAAATGGACGGCACTCTTAACTATGGCTCGCACTCGCACGAGGTCATTACTTCCGCGCGCATTGCGAGCGACACGAGTCGCTACAACACATATTTGCATGCAGGACTGCCCGAAAACGCTGTTTGCAACGTCTCTTTCGCGGCTATTACGGCGGCGATTTTCCCTAAAAAGACGGATTATTTGTATTTCGTGCGAAATAAAACGACAGGCAAGCACAAGTTTTCGCGCACTTACGAGGCCCACGTGAGCGAGATTAACAAAAATAAGTGAAAAATCGCGTTTTTTTTCAAATTTGAATGAAATTCCCTTGACAAAACGCGCGAAAAATTATATAATCACGGTTCAATTTGACATTGGGGTATCGCCAAGCGGTAAGGCATCAGGTTTTGGTCCTGACATTCGGAGGTTCGAATCCTCCTACCCCATCCACTCAGGATGCGAGATAGAGCAGTGGTAGCTCGTCGGGCTCATAACCCGAAGGTCGGAAGTTCAAGTCTTCCTCTCGCGACCATTCTTCAAAACTTAAACAAACAATCGCAAACGACGGCTAACAATAATTATCAAAAAGTTTTTGCCATTCAATCAAATTTCAAATTTGAAACGAATTTGCTTTCGATTTTTTTCATATATTCTTCAAATTTGTCGTAGGTTTTCAAATTTGGTATTTTTATTCCACCTTTTTTATCTTTATTTCTTCGCGCGATTTTAATTTTAACGTTTTCAAATTTGATTTTTCGCTCTTGCCGTATGGGTACAAAAGCGCGCCTTTTTGCGACCAAAACGCATCATATAGACTAATACTTGATAATAATCGCCATTTGCTTCGTTTTTTATAGGTTTGTATTTGGGTCGAGTATCGCGAGCACCTCATCCTTTTTATTTTGCACGATGAAATCAGGATAAATTTTTGGCATTTCCAATCCCTCAAATAGTTCGTATCCGCCTTCTTTGGCTCTATTATTCGGGTGTTCGATTTTCAAATTTGAATAACGTTATTATACCATTTTTCATAGACATTTTTTGTCCAGTTTGCGGAGTATAATATCATCAAAAATCAGAAAGGACACGCCATGAGTTGCAGAAGAATATCCGTCAAATCCGCTAAATTAGAGCACGAGGGATACGAGCGAAGGCTTGAGCTTTGGCTGCTTCGCTACGTTACCAAAAACTATGCCCTTATCGTTAGGTCAAATTACTTTGACGACGTTTGCGAGTTTCTTGGCATGGAAGAAGAAAAAGCGAGTGAAGAGGCGCTAAAAGAGCGTTTGAAAACGCTCGAGCAAGAAGATATTAAGATTGAAAGTGCGCTTGAAGCAAATATCGTCAAACTAAGCTCGGCCCTAAACCTTAGTGAAGCCGAAAAACTCTTGCTAGAATACGCCATAGCCGTCGAGATTTACGGCGCGTTTGGCCGTGCGATAGGCAGAGTGGCTAAAAATATAGGTTATCTGGACGCCTGCGACTTTTTCGCGACGATATTTGCGAAAAATAGAAGCGAGTTTAAGGACGCACTAAAATGGAATTCGCCGCTTCGCGCGATATGTGACGTGAGATTTAGCTACGACGCCGAGGATATTTTGGATATGGATAGCGACTTGGCGGTTAAAATTTCAAGCGAGCGCTTTGATTTGGCAAACGCCTTTGAGAGCGCTTTTAGGACTTGCGACGCCGGAGATTTGGGACTTGACGATTTCGACTATATAAAATTTGATTTACCTTCTATCGCAAATCACCTAAAAACCGCTAAGAAGGGCGCGAACGTATTGCTTTACGGCAAGCCCGGCACCGGAAAAACGGAGTTTGTAAAAGCTATGGCAAAAGGGCTTGGCAGAACTCTTTACGAGGTTGCTTACGAAGGCGAAAAAGGGCGAAGCAAAGATGGCGAGCGCAGGCTCCAAGCCCTAAATCTAGCCGGCAACATACTTGATAAGAAAGCCAATCTACTGCTATTTGACGAGGTTGAGGATGTGTTTGGTCGCAGAGGCAGCGATATTTCCAAAGCTCTCATCAACCGAACATTAGAGGATAACGAAATCGCCACGCTTTGGGTTACGAACGACATAGAGCAAATAGACGACGCGTATATCAGAAGGTTTGACGCGGTTATCGAGTTTCCTTTGCCTCCTCGCAAGGTTAGGGAGCGCATTATCAAAAGATACGCGAATGGATTAATCGGCGAAAAAACTCAGGCCAAGCTCGCGGAAAACAAAAACGCCAGTCCCGCGCTCATCGCGAACGCCGCCAAAATGATTTCAAATTTGAAAGACAATTCAAATTTGAACGACGGCGACAAGCTATTTCTCGATCTGATCGACAAAAACCTAGCCGCGCAAGGCGTTCTTAGCAAGGAAGAGCAAAAGAAAAAGGCTAAAAAAGCAAAGCGCAAAGCCCTCAAAAAAGAAATCAAAAAGGCGCTCAAGAAATCTAAAAAGATGCTAGACCTGCCAGCGCATTACGATACTAGGTTTGTAAACGTTAGCGAGGATTTAGAAGAAATAGCTGACGGCATCGCAAAGAGCGGGAGCGCTAAACTTTGCCTATATGGGCCTGCCGGAACCGGCAAAAGCGCGTTTGGCAAATATATCGCCAAGAAGACAAATCGCCCGCTTATCATCAAAAATGCCAGCGATCTGCTTAGTCCTTTTGTGGGGATGACCGAGAAAAATATCGCCGGAGCTTTTGCGCAAGCCAAAAAGATCGGGGCGGTGCTAGTCTTTGGCGAAGCGGACAGCTTTCTAAGCGATAGAGAGCGCGCGAGAGCCGGCTGGGAGCGCACTCAGGTAAATGAAATGCTTACTCAAATGGAGCATTTTAAAGGCATTTTCGTGGCGACGACAAACTTAGTAGATACACTTGATAAGGCGAGCGCGAGAAGGTTTGACGCTAAAATCAAATTTGATTATCTAACCCGCGAGCAAGCCGAAAATCTCTTTGCAAAAGAGTGCGAAGGGCTCGGCGTCAAAAAAGGCAAAATCGCCCTAAAACTATCAAATTTGACCCCGGGCGATTTCGCGGCCGTCAAAGGCGGGGCGAAGTTTAACCCCATCAAGGACGCAAAAGATTTCGCCGCTCGCTTAGAAGACGAGGTGCGCCACAAAAAGTTAAATGACGAGAACGAGTGAAAAGTCGGGTTTTTGAGAGGATAAAACCATGGAAAGAGACGAATGGCTTAGCGGACGTTGGTGGTGCGAAGAATATGAGGCGGACTATCTCGTGAGGGCGGTGGAAAATAGAGCCGCCCACGGCGACGCTTCGCCTTGCGAACTTAAGAGGGCTTTTGAGGGCTTTGATTGGGTTTGCCCTGTCGTCTATCCGCTTGATAATTT
>ONQI01000040.1 GCA_900319915.1 uncultured Campylobacter sp. | reverse complement strand
TATGGTGCAAAACGGATAATTTGCCGCCTCGGCGTTGGCGGCTTTGGTAAGGGCGTTGAAAGTGGTGGATTTGCCGACGTTTGGTAGGCCTACGATACCGACTGCGAGACTCATTTGACCGCCTTTCTAGCGGCTTTTTTTGTTGCTTTGCTTTCCGTTTTGCTCGGCGCTTCCGTTTCTTTTTCAAATTTGATTTGCTCTTTTTCATGTAGACGCGCTAGACGCAATAGATAATAGAGATTTGCTCTTACTCCCGCTCCCGTCGCACCCGCGGCGTTGTAGCCCCACGGCTTTTGGACGTATGCTGGACCTGCGATATCAAGATGAAGCCATTTGTCGCGGTATTCGTCTTTGATAAACTTTTCTAGGAACAAGCCTGCGGTGAGCGCGCCGCCGTAGCGACTTGAGGCAGTGTTGGAAACGTCGGCGATGTCGGATTTGATAAGTTCTCTTAAATGGTCGTTGAACTCAAGCACGGTTAGAAGTTCGCCGCTGCGCTCGCCAAGCTCTTTAAACTCGCTTTGGAGCGCGTAATTTTCGCCCATAACGCCGCTCGTGTATTCCCCAAGCCCCACGACGCAGGCTCCGGTAAGAGTCGCCATATCGACTAGCAAATCGGGCTTGAGGGTGTCTTGCGCCCAGCTAAGGCAGTCTGCTAGCACAAGGCGACCCTCAGCGTCGGTGTTTCGCACCTCGATGCTGACTCCCGAACGCGAAACAATAACGTCGTCGGGCTTATAAGATTTACCATCAATCATGTTTTCGGTCGCGCCCAAAACCGCGTGAATTTCGAAAGGCAATTCTAGCTCGCTTGCGGCTTTGACGATACCAAGAGCCGCCGCCGCGCCGCTTTTATCAGATTTCATCGTTACCATATAGTCGTTTGGTTTTAGGCTGAGTCCGCCGCTATCATAAGTGAGACCCTTTCCCACGAAAACGACTCTTTTGATAGATTTTTTGGGCTTATAAGAGAGATGAATGAGGCGAGGAGGATTTGGGCTAGCTTGATTGACAGCCAAAAACGCGTTCATTTTTTCCGCTTTCAAATATTTCTCGTCAAAAACCTCGCATTTGACGTTTTTTAGCTCGCTTGCTAGTTTTATAGCGTCGTTTGCCATACGCTCTGGGGTGTAGATTTCGGGGATTTCGTTGACGACGTCGCGGGTGAAGTTCGTGGCTTCCGCAATGATTTTGCCGTGCTCTAGACCGAGTTCGGCTTCATTTAGGGGGATTTTTACTTCGGCGTATTCGTCGAGGCTAATTTTGATCTCGGTTAGCGAGAGCGGTTTTCTCTCGCTTTTGTATTTATCAAATTTGTAAGCGGCGAGTTCGAAGCCCTCGACGACGGCTTGAAACGCCATTTTTTTGCAGTGTTCTACGTAGGCGTTCATTTTTAGACTTTTGATTTTCAAATTTGAAATAGCCGCGAGCGCTTTGGCGATACCTTGGCGCACGCTTTCCTCGCGCACGTCTTTTATGCCCACGTAGATGCGACGTCGTTCGGGTAGATTTAAAACGCCCTCGCCCTTGAAGTCATAAAATGCGAATTCGCCCGCGTCTTTTACAAAGCGGTGTTTGAGATTTTTGTTTACAATGAAAATTAGCTCGTAATCGCTTTTAATTTGTTCTATTTTTTTATTTATCGCTTGAAATTTCACGTTTTTTCCTTTCTTTTAACACGGCTTTTTCGATTTGTTTGAAGCCAAAAAGTAGAGCGGCGAGGAAGCCTATGACTAGCGGTAGCGCGTAATACCAGTGTTTTTCCGCCCAATGCACGCCCACCCAAATCTCGTCGCCAAAATACCACGCAAGCAAAATCGTAATCGCCGCCCAAATCCACGCGCTGATGAGATTAATGAAGGCGAACTTTTTGGCGCTGTAACGCGTCACGCCTATGCTCATAGGGATAACCGTGCGAAAGCCATACATATAGCGTTGCAAAAATATTACCGGCCAGCCGAAGCGTTTGAGCAAAATATGCGCGACCGCGAATTTGCGACGTTGGGAGGCAAGTTTTCTTTGGATATAATTCTTGGAAAATCGCCCGATGTAAAAATAAAACTGATCGCCACAAAACGCACCCAAACCCGCTATGAAGATGACGAGCGGGAGATTGACGGTGCCCGCGTGCGCGGCGATTCCGGCTAGGATAAGCGCGATTTCGCCTTCTAGAATACACCAGCAAAAGATTATTATGTAAAACCACTCGCTATATTCAGCGATGAAATTTTGGAAGAATGCTTGCATTTTTATGCCTCGAGCACGCTATATACTTTATATTTTTGAGCTAGTTTTTTCTCGCCTCCAAGCTCTTTCAAATTCAAAAGAAAGCAGATTTCCACGAGGTTTGCGCCAAGGCTTGCGATAAGTTCGCTTGCGGCTACCGCAGTGCCGCCCGTGGCGATAAGATCGTCTATGAGAAGCACTCGGGCGCCGTCTTTGTCGCCAAAAGCATCGATATGAATCTCCACTTCGTCAAAACCGTATTCTAAAGAATATTTTTGCGAAACGGTGGTGTAAGGGAGCTTGTGCGGTTTACGAATGGGTACGAAGCCGATTTTTAGGCGTGCGGCAAGTGCGGCGCCTAGGATAAAGCCGCGGCTTTCGATACCTACGATATAATTCAAATTTGAATCTTTGTAACGCTCTTCTAGATGCGAAATAAGAAAATCAAGCGCTTTGCCGTCGCCAATCAAAGTCGTGATGTCGCGGAATAAAATGCCCGGCTTAGGGAAGTCGCGCACCTCGCGAATGGAGCCTAATAAATATTTTTTTTCGTCTGCGTTTAGTTCTTTCATCATTTGTCCTTTTATAGTAAGGCTTCGATTTTGCCTTCGAGCTCTTTTATCCGTTGGCGGAGCTTATCGTTTTCGACGCGGTATTGGGAGTTGCGCGTGCGCAAGCCCGTGATGTCGCTTTTGGTTTTGTTTAGTTCGTCCGTGAGTATGTCGATATTGCCCAAAGAGCGTTGAAGCTGGACTTGGAGCTTGCGAATGACGACTTCGGTGTCGTCGAGGTTGTTTTTCATAAAATCGGTGGTGATGTGTTCTTTGTTTAACAAAGTGCGGTAATAAAATACCATTACGAGTAGATAAATAGAAAGGCAGATAAAAAACGTGTAAAACGCCCAGTCGCTCATCATCTCGCGCCTCCTAGTTTAGCTATTCTGCGCTCGTGCCTGCCGCCTTCAAATTCGGTGGCGAAAAACGCTTCTATCATTTGCTCGATGATGAGTTTTCCAGTCGTGCGTCCGCCAAATGCGAGCACGTTCGCGTCGTTGTGCTCTCTAGCGAGTCTCGCGCCGCTAACGTCGTGACAAAGGGCGCAGCGCACGTGAGAATGGCGGTTTGCAGCTATGCTGATACCGATGCCCGTGCCGCAAACCAGGATGCCGAACGCGTCGGGTTCTTCTTTCAAATTTGAAGCTAGCGCGTTTGCAAAATCCGGATAATCCACGCTTTCCATGCTATTCGTGCCCAAATCAACTACCTTCAAATTTAATTTTTCCAGGCAGGTTTTGGCAAATTCTTTGGCCTCGAAGCCGCCGTGGTCGCTCGCGATAAAAACTTTTGATACTTTCATTTCACACTCTCAAATTTGAATTATTTTGCATTTTCACGCCCCAAAATCAAGGTTGCTCGCGGATATATCTCTCGTCGGTTTGCAAAGTATCTACAAAGCGTCCGATACGCTCCCAGCGCACTTTGTAGTCCTTATCCCAACTGAAATACACAAACCACGGTTTGCCTACTATGTGCTTATAAGGCACGGGACCCCAAAAGCGGCTGTCGTTGCTGTTTTCGCGGTTGTCGCCAACCATGAAAAAATGGTCGTTTGGAACGCGGTAATAAAAGGCGTTGAAAGGTAGATTTGAAATGTTGTTCAACTCCATTACGACCGCGGGTTCCATAGCGTAGGCGTTTCTAGCCAAGTAAGCCACCGAAATCGTGAAGGCGTCGGCATTTTCACCCACAAAATTGTCTTTTTCGCTTTTGTCCTCGTAGTGAATGCCTTTAAACTTATAAGGTTCGCGAACAAATTTCTTGCCTAGCAAGATCACCACGTCGTCTTTGTCGAAATGTTCGTCGATATACGCGTCGCCCTCAAAAGGTCTTAAATACATCGCTTTTGGTGCGAAAATCACTTCGTCGCCGCCTTTGGCAAAGGTGCGTTTGACGTAGTATGTTTTAGGGTCTTTTGGATAGCGGAAAACCACGATATCTCCGCGCTCGGGGCGATCGCCTTCTATCACGTGTCCATCTCCGTCGCCGTCAAACCATACGGGCACTTCTATCCACGGAATATGCGGCGTCGCCACGCCGTAAGCGAATTTTTTCACAAACAAAAAATCGCCTATGAGAAGCGAGTTTTTCATCGACCCGGACGGTATCACGAAAGCTTGCGCGACGAAGAAAATAAAGAGCAAAACGATGACTATCGTGCCCGTCCAAGAGCTCGAAAACGCGTAAAGTTTGCCTAGGATTTTCCTCATTTATTTAGCTTTCTAGCTTTGGCTGATTTTAGCGTATTGTTTAGCAACATCGCAATTGTCATAGGACCCACGCCGCCCGGTACCGGGGTGATGAGCGAGCATTTTGGAGCGACCGAGTCAAAATCGCAGTCGCCGACTAGCTTGCCGTTATCTAGGCGGTTTATACCCACGTCGATTACCACCGCGCCATCGC
>ONQI01000043.1 GCA_900319915.1 uncultured Campylobacter sp. | reverse complement strand
GGCGTGAGCTGAAGTCTTTTTTGTTGATTTTAAGGTGCTCTGTGAGCTCGCTAATTCTTGTAGAAAGCAAAGCTACTTGCACTTCCGGCGAACCTGTGTCGCCACTTTTACGAGCGAATTTCGCAACAATTTCCGCTTTTTTAGCCGAATCCAAAGCCATTTTGACCTCCTGATTGGTATTGAAATGAAAGGGCGATTATACCCAAATAAGCAAAAAATTGGCTTAAATTTGGGGTAATTCAAATTTGAAACGTTATTAAACGCGAGATTGCTTCGCCGCGCTCGCAATGACGGGCTAGTTTATTTGAATAAGCGAAGCGATTTTCGAGATATTTTTGGGGTTGCGAGCAAAAATCGCGCTAGATAGTACTCGTCCGTCATCGGGCGCGCGCAAGTTTTTGCTTCGCTATGCTCGCAACTGCAAGCAGAAGCGAAGTCTCCCTGAAAATAGCCAAAAAGCGCGAGCCGCGGTTTATTTAAACCACGACTTGATTTTGTCGAGTATGCCTTCTTCTTCTCCGCTCACTTCTCCGCTTTTTATGCCAAAGCTCTCTTGGAGTTTGGTTAGGAGTTCGCGTTGTTCGTCGCTGAGTGAGCTTGGCGTATTGATTTTGATTTGCGCCACGAGTCTGCCGATACCCCCGCCGCGCACGTTTTTGACGCCCTCGCGCTCGAAGACGAACTGCGCTTTATCCTTAGCGCCCACCGGGAGTTTGAGTTCGGCGGTGCCGCGAAGAGTCGGTATTTTGATAGTTTCGCCCAGCATCGCTTGGGTGAAAAACACCGGTATTTCGATATACACGTCGTCGCCGTTGCGCACGAAAAGCTCGTCGTCTCGCACCATGACGCGCACGTAGAGGTCGCCTTGCTCTTTTTTGCCCTTGTTGCCTTTGCCCGCGACCCTTACGCGCATGCCGTGCTCTATGCCCTCTGGAATCGCGACTTTGATGCTCGCGCTTTCCTCTTTGTAGCCCAAGCCGCCGCACTCGGCGCATTTTTCTTTGATTTCTTCGCCGCTGCCGCCACAATGCGGGCATGTTTGCACAAAGCTCATAAAGCCTTGGCGATAGCTGACTTGTCCGCGTCCGCCGCAGTGTGAGCAAGTGGTCTTTTTGCCGTCTTTCGCACCGCTACCGTGGCATTTTTCGCAAGGGATTTTGTATTCAAATTTGATTTCTTTTTCGCAGCCGAAAACCGCCTCGCGAAAATCGATTGTGAGTGCGATTTCCATGTCTAATTCGTAATTGTCTTCGTTTACTTTGCGACGAGTTCTACCGCCGCCAAATCCGCCGCCAAAGAACGAGCCGAAAATATCGCCCAAATCAAAATCCGCGTCAAATCCGCCTCCCATACCGTTTAGACCTTCTTTGCCGTATCTGTCGTAAATGCCGCGTTTTTCGTCGTCGGAGAGGACTTGGTAAGCTTCGTTTATTTGCTTAAATTTCTCTTCGGCTTCTTTGTCGCCTTGGTTGCGGTCGGGGTGATATTTGAGAGCTAGTTTGCGGTAAGCTTTTTTGATTTCTTCGCCGCTTGCGCCTTTTTGCACGCCTAAAATTTCATAATAATCCAAATTTGAACCTTCTTTTTACGTTTTTTAACGCGTGATTTTACCAAAAAATACTAAATTTGAGTTAAGATTTTACGTTTTTTTGGTATAATGATTCAAATTTGAAATCGGAGAAAGAAATGATAAACGTTTTGATGATAGAAGACGATCCCGAGTTCGCGCAGCTTCTCACCGAATATCTCGCGCAGTATAACATCAAGGTCACGAACTTCGACGACCCGTTTTTGGGCATTAGCGCGGGGATCAAAAACTACGATTTGCTAATTTTAGACCTCACTTTGCCGGGTATGGACGGGCTTGAGGTATGTAAAGAAATCCGCGAAAAATACGATATTCCGATCATTATCAGCTCGGCTCGTAGCGACGTCAACGATCGCGTGGTGGGCTTGCAAATCGGCGCGGACGACTATTTACCAAAGCCTTATGACCCCAAAGAAATGCATGCGCGCATAATAAGTCTCATTCGCCGCTACAAAAAAACCGTCGATACGCCCGAAGAGCCTAGCGACAGCGCGTTCAAAATCGACGATAAACGCCACGAAATTAGCTTCAACGGCGAGCCGCTTACTTTGACTCCCGCCGAATACGAAATCCTCGAATATCTCGTCAAACAACACTCTTTTTCGGTCTCGCGCGAGCAGCTCGTGTATCACTGCAAGAGCCTAAAAGACAAAGATTCTAAGAGTCTAGACGTCATCATCGGACGCCTAAGAGCCAAAATCGGCGACAGCTCCAAAGCTCCGAAACACATTTTTTCGGTGCGCGGCATAGGCTACAAACTCATCGGCTGATTTAGTTTTTGTTTTGGTTTCACGGCGGAGCAAGATTCTCGCTTTGCTAGTGAAAGTGCGAGCGCTTTGCGCGTCGCCATTAGTTTGTCTGACTGCGCGGACTGAATTTATCGGTTTTGCGCCGTTCAAATTTGAATTGTTTTCAAATTTGAAAAATGTAAATTGAATAGGAAAAATTTTGAAAGGTTCGCTTACCGCCAAAATCAGCCTTATTTTTTTCGCGGGCTTCGTGCTCGTGTGCGTGCTGTTTTACGTCATCACGCGCATGCAGCACGACCGCGCCATCGAAAAGGTCAAGGAAAACCACTTCAACGCCGTTACGTGGCTCGTTTCTATGCACAAAAAATCCACGATGCCCGACGATTTGGAAGATTATTTTCGTAACTTCGACCTCGTCTACGTGCGTGACTCCGAGCTCAAATTTGAAATCCTTACGAACGGTAGCCTTCTAGATCGCGCTAAAACGGCTATTGGGTTAGTCGAGACCCTGCTATACAAAGACGAGCTTTATCTTGCGATAAAAAACCAAAACTTTTCGCTCTTGCTCCGTTCGACGGCTAAAAGTAGCAAAGACATGCTTATTATCGCGTTTGTGCTTACGGCTTCGTTGCTTGGCTGGGTATATTTTTCGATGCTAAAAAGCCTCGAGCCGCTCAAATCCTTGCGCGCGGATATGCACAGTTTCGCTTCCGGCAATATGGAAGCCGTATGCCGCGCTAAACCCCTTGTGGAAGGCGCGGACGAGATTGCGGAGGTCGCTTACGAGTTTAATAACGCCGCTTGCAAAATCAAAGAGCTTATTCTCTCGCGTCAGCTGTTTTTGCGCACCATAATGCACGAGCTAAAAACGCCGATAGGCAAGGGTATGATAGCCTCGGCAATGCTGCCTAGCGAGGCTTTACAGACGCGCTTTCGTGATATTTTCGAGCGACTTTCCATACTTATCGACGAATTTGCCAAAATCGAGCAATTGCTTTCTAAAAGCTACGCGCTAAAATACGAAAATTACCATTTTAGCCTGATTTTAGAGCAGGTCGCCGATATGCTTATGCTTGAAAATTTTGACGAAAAAGTGATTTCAAATTTGAAAAGCGATCCGATTTTGCGTGTGGATTTTCAGCTGTTTTGTCTGGCTATCAAAAATCTTGTCGATAACGCGCTAAAATATTCCGCGACAAAAAAAGCCTACGTGGACGTGGACGAGACTAGGGTGAGCGTGCGAAATCCCGGCGCGCCGTTGGAGCGAGATATCGAATACTACAAGCAGGCTTTTGTTCGCGCCAAAGTTCCCTCTAAACCGGGACTTGGGCTGGGTCTATATATCATCGAAAATATCTGCGAGATGCATAAATTCAAATTTGAATACGCGTATCTTGCGGACGCTGGCGAGCATGAATTTTCCATAGTTTTTGGGGGAGCTAATGTCAAAGCCAAAGCTTGAAAAATTTGACGAGCTCGTCGAATGTTTCGGCAAACTACCGGGCGTGGGCAAAAAATCCGCTCTCAAATACGCCTACCATGCGGCTTTGGGCGATCCGTTTTTGGGACTAAATCTCGCGCATACCATCGAAGACGCGGTGCGGTTTTTGCGCCGTTGCGAGCGGTGCGGGGCGATTAGTGAAAACGAAATCTGCGATATCTGTGCGGACGAGGGCAGGGAGCGCGAAACCTTGCTCGTAGTAGGCGACCCAAAAGACGTGCTAACTATCGAGAATTCGGGCTCTTATGGGGGGCTTTATTTTGTGTTTGAGAATACGGAGCGCATAGACGCGCTTCGTGAAAATATCGCGCGAGGCGAGGTGCGAGAGGTGATTTTTGCTTTTACTCCGGGACTCGGGGGCGACGCGCTCATGCTTTTTATCGAGAGCGAACTGGCGGGGCTGGGACTGAAATTTACCAAAATCGCGCAAGGAATTCCGACCGGCGTGAGTCTCGATAACGTCGATATGCTCTCGCTTTCAAAGGCGATAAAAGACAGAAATGGAATTTAACGTTTCAAATTTGAAATATTTTTTGGCTCTTGCCACTATTTTCACGATTCTTTCGCCATTAGCCGCAAAAGCCGATTGCTCGGCACTTTTAATCACGCAAGAAATTCGCAAAATAAAAATGTATCGCCCGATTAAAATCGACGATTACAACACGCTAAACGACGCAAACTGCGAAAATTCCATTCTCAAATACGAATTTATCCTCGTCGACGACTTAAACGTGCACTGGAGCGAGATGAAGCGCGTCGATCTCAAAGCCCTCTACGAAACCCACGCCGGCGTGGTGAGGCGCCAATATTGCTCCATGCCAAAAATGGTTGCGTTTCACCCGTTTTTAAAGGGCGCGCGCTTTACCTACAAAACCGCGATGGGCAAAATCCTCTACGAAATCGAAGTCGCCAACAAAGACTGCGGGCTAGAAGAATAGTTACTTTTCAATTACCGCAAAAATCGGCGAGTGGTCGGAGGTGTTTTCGCGCGAGCCAAACACCGCGAAACTGCCAGCGCGGTATTTCAAATTTGAATCTCCGAAAAAGTCGGCTGAGAGCATGATATGGTCGAGTGCTTTGCCGCTTTTGTGGGAGGCGCAGCGTTCGCGGTATTTTTTGCGCTCGTCGCGGGGTTGCCTTTCGCCCTTTTTGCCGCTGAAACTGCAGCCCTCGAGCGTGCTCCAAAGGTCCTTAAACTCGGCCTTGCTCCCAAAAAATCCGCGCTCTTCGAGATCGCCCAGCAAAAAGCCGTATCCATACGCGCTATTTAAATCGCCCAAAATCACGGCGTGTTTTACGCCCTTAACGGCTTTTTTCATCGTGTGGGCGGCGGCGCTTCGGTGTGCGGGCGGGTTTTTCATCGCTGGAAAATGCGCGCCAAAAAAGGTTATCCTCTCGCCCTCAAAGTCCACGCTAACTCGCAAAATCGGGCGGGTTTTGACGTTTGGAACGATAATTTTTTGGATATTTAACAGAGGCAAGCGAGACAAAAATCCAAGTCCCACGGGCGAGCGTGAGTCGAGCGTTTCAAATTTGAAATATTTATAGTCCGTTTCCTTAGCGAGCGCGGAGAGAACACTTTCGTTTTCGATTTCGGTTAGACATATCACGTCCGCGTTTAGCTCTTTTATCACGGACGCCACGGCCTTGCGTTTCTTCTCATATTTGACCGCGTTCCACGCACCGCCTTTAAAATCGCCGTATTCGCTGCCTTGCGTAACGCCGTCAAAGAGAT
>ONQI01000045.1 GCA_900319915.1 uncultured Campylobacter sp. | reverse complement strand
GAGGTAGCCGTAGGCGTTTTCGCCTTTGACGATGAAGCTCACGTCCTTAAGGCCCGCTTCGTCGCCTTCTTGGAAATCTAGCGTCTCTACTTTGTAGCCCTCGCGTTCGCAAAAGCGCAAATACATACGGTAAAGCATACTCGCCCAATCGTTGCTTTCGGTGCCGCCCGCACCCGGGTGAATACTTACGATCGCGTTTTTATCATCGTTTTCGCCACTTAGCATCATTGAGATTTCGAGATTTGTGATTTTGTCTTCTAGTGCGCTCGCATCTTCAAAAAGCGAGTTTATCGTTTCTTCGTCGTTCTCGCTTCCAGCTAGCTCAAACAAATCCGCCGCGTCGTTTACGGCGTTTTGCGCTTTTTCAAATTTGGCTTTCAGATTTGAAAGTTTGGTTTTTTCTTTTGATATTTCGCCCGCTTTTTTCACGTCGTTCCAAAATTCCGCGTCGTTCTCTAATGCGGAAATCTCGTCAAGTCGTGCGTTTATAACGTCCGGTTTTACTATTTGGGCGATATTTGAAACCTTGGTTTTAAGGGCTTTTAAAAGCTCGCCATACTCATAATTATCCAAATTATTCCTTCAACTTTTGGCGTGATTTTATCAAATTTTACGTTAAAATTTGGTTATAAAGGCTAAATTATGCTAAAATACGCCCTTAAATAATGAAAAAAGCGAGAAAAAATGCAAATATTAAAAACAATAGAAGAACTTCGCGCTTTTCGTGCTAGCGCGCGTGGAAGCGTAGGCTTCGTACCGACTATGGGAGCGCTCCATGAGGGGCACGCTTCCCTTATTTCCCGCGCCGCGAGCGAAAACGACACGGTCATAGTAAGCGTATTTGTCAATCCTGCGCAATTTTTGCCCGGCGAGGACTACGAAAAATACCCGCGCGACGAAGCTCACGACGCGGCGATTTGTCGCGCAAATGGGGCTAGCGCGGTGTTTTTCCCGACACCTGAAATGATGTATAAAGAAGAAGGACCCAAGGTGCTCGCGCCAAAAAATCTTGCTAGCAAACTCGAAGGAGCGACGCGCCCGGGGCACTTTGACGGAGTTTGCACTGTGCTGACTAAGTTTTTTAATCTTGTTCGCCCGACTCGCGCGTATTTTGGCAAAAAAGACGCTCAACAATTAGTGATCGTCCAAAATATGGTACGAAACCTTTTTGTGCCTATTGAAATCGTGCCTTGTGAAATCGTGCGCGAAGCGGACGGTCTAGCTAAATCTAGTCGTAATGCATATTTAGATGAAGCCGAGCTCATGAATGCCACCAAGCTTTCACGTTCGCTTACTAAGGCTTCAAATTTGATTAGCGCCGGCGAAAAGAGCGCCGACATAATCAAAAACGCAATGAAAGAATGCTTAGAACCGCTCAAAATCGATTATATCGCCATTGTAAATCGCGAGTTCGAGCCGATCGCCGAGGTTAAGGAGGGCAACACGATAATCCTAGTCGCCGTTTTTATGGGCAAAACGCGCCTAATCGATAATGTTTGGTTGTAATATGCCAAGTCTTCATTTAGTTTCACTGGGCTGTAATAAAAATCTCATCGACAGCGAAATCATGTTAGGGCGTCTGCAAGAGTATAATCTCACGGACAACCCCGCAAGCGC
This sequence comes from uncultured Campylobacter sp., assembly GCA_900319915.1. GTDB lineage: Bacteria > Campylobacterota > Campylobacteria > Campylobacterales > Campylobacteraceae > Campylobacter. The sequence continues at coordinate 7,248 of ONQI01000045.1, read as the reverse complement.
CGACGTTATCATAGTAAATACTTGCGGCTTTATAAATAGTGCCAAAGAAGAGAGTATTTCTACTATTTTGGAGCTTGCGCAGACGCGCAAAAAAGGCTCTTTGCTAGTAGTCGCGGGCTGTCTCTCGGCAAGATATCGAGAAGAGCTTGCAAAAGAGCTTCCCGAGGTTGATATTTTCACGGGCGTGGGCGATTACGCGCATATCGACGAGCTCATCAAAGCCCGCGAGAGCAGATGGACGGCGCAAACTTATCTTCAAGGCGACGCGGGGCGCGTGGTAACGGGCTCAAATTACCACGCTTATGTAAAAATCGCCGAGGGTTGCAATCAAAAATGCTCTTTTTGCGCGATACCGACTTTCAAGGGCAAGCTACGCTCGCGCCCCGCAAACGAAGTCGCCGCCGAAGTCGCCTCTCTCGTGGAGAAAGGTTACCGCGATTTTAGCTTTATCGCTCAAGACACCAGCTCGTATTTGCGCGAGCAGGGAGATAAACACGGTCTCGTCGCTCTCATAGACGCGATTGAACGCATAAAAGGCGTGAGGGCGGCTCGCATACTCTACCTATACCCTACAAGCGCGGACGAGGAACTTATAGAGCGCATTATCGTAAGCCCCGTGTTTGTCAATTATTTCGATATGCCAATCCAGCACATAAACGATGAAATGCTCTCTATCATGAGGCGAGGCACTACGAGGGCGAAAATGACCGCGCTTCTTACCAAAATGCGCGCCGCGCCGGATAGCTTCTTGCGTACCGGCGTCATCGTGGGACATCCGGGCGAAACGGACGAGCGGTTTGAGGAACTTTGCGAATTTTTAAAAGAGTTCAAATTTGACCGCGTGAGCGCGTTTGCGTTCTCAAGAGAAGAAGACACGCTAGCTTACGAAATGGAGCAAATCCCTTCTCGCACGATCGCTTCGCGCCTCAAAAAAATCGAAAAAATCATCGCTAGCGCGCACGAAGAAAGTTTCGCAAAAATGGTTGGCAAACGCGTGAAAGTAGAAATCGAAGGCGAGAGTAGCGAGGGCGAAATGTTTTACGGCGCCAAGCCTTTGGTATGGGATCGCGACATCGACGGCGAAGTGTTGATTAACGATAGCGACGTCGAAAATCTCGAAGTAGGCGGGCTATACGAATGCGAAATCACCGAGCATAGCGGAGATAAACTGCTCGGTCGCGTAATCCGAAAATGTGAGGAGTGATTCAAATTTGAAATCAAATTTGAACGCAAATAGCGGAAATGCCGATAAGCTCAGTCCGCGCGAGCCGAACAAATTACTTCAGGCGGGTGCGGGGAGCGTAGCTCTCGCTCGCAAGGACGAGCTTTGCTCGTCTGCGAAATCAAAATATTCAAATTTGATTTCTAAACTTTCAAATTTGAATGAGTTAAAAAATCATAAATGCCTTTTGGCATTCTCGCACGGCGTGGATAGTACCGCGCTTTTTTATTTGCTTGCGGAGGCGGAGGTCAAATTTGACTGCGCTTTTGTCAATTACAAAACAAGAAACCAAAGCGACGCCGAAGAAGCCGCCGCTCGCGAACTTTGCGCCAAATTTGATAAAAAGATTTTCGTGCGCGTCTGCCGGCTAAATCTAGAGAAAGGCGCGAATTTTGAAGCCCGCGCCCGTGCCGTTCGCTACGAGTTCTTTGATGAAATTTGCGCGCGCGAGGGATACGACGCGCTCATATTTGCCCATCAGTTAAACGACTGTTTCGAGTGGTTTTTGATGCAAATCGCCAAAGGCAGCGGAGTAGTAAATAGCGTGGGTTTAGAGGCGAAATCAAAACGCGGCGAAATCGCGGTTTTTAGACCGCTTTTGGATATCCAAAAATCAGAGCTCCTAGCTTATTTGCAGGCGCGAGGGCTAAAATATTTCGTCGATAATTCAAATTTGAATGAGAAATTTACGCGAAACCACATCAGGGCACGGTTTGCGGACGCTTTTTTGGGCGAGTTTGGCGCGGGTGTCGCGAAGTCTATAAATATGTTTCGCGAAGATAAAAACGCGCTTTTAGGAGAGTTTGCTTACGAGCGCGCGGATTTTTTTCTCATCGCTAGAAGCGCAGGCGAGCTTCATCTAGTCGATAAGGCTTGCAAACGTTTAGGCGTGGTAATTAGTGCAAAAACGCGACGCGAAATACAAAATCAAATTTCAAATTTGAAATGCGTCGTCGTCGCGCACAAAATCGCCGTTGGCGCGAACGAGCGTTTCGTTTTTGTCGCGCCTTTTTTGCAGGGCTTGGCGATGGGCAAGGATTTCAAAGAAAAATCCCGCCTAGCAAAAATCCCGTCCCTAATCCGTCCGTTTTTATACGCTCGCCCCGAAATATTCGCGGACTTACTTAGTTTTTGATTTTGACTTTTTCTTTTTCAAATTTGAATTAGTCTTTTCAAGCTTTTTGACTCGTTCGCAAGAAACCCCATCGCCCATTTGGCAGGCTTTGGCATAGAGCTCTTTGGCTTTGTTTTTATCTTGTTTTGCGCCCTCTCCAAGCTCGAAATCGCGAGCTAAAAACGCGCAAGCGTCCGCGTTGCCGCCATTGCAAGCCCTCTCCCAAAACCCGCTCGCCGCGCTCTCGTCGCCGGCGTTTGAATGTATCAACCCCGCCTTCGCGCAGGATTTGTTCGCGCCAAGAGTGCAAGCTTTTTCGTAGAGCGAAAGGGCTTTGGCGTCCTCGCCGTAAAGCGCGGCTAAATTGTGGCAGCCCACCGCCGAGCCGCCTTCGCAGGCGCGTCCTAAGTATTCCTTCGCTCTCGCTTCGTCGCGCTCCTCGCCTCGGCCTCCCAAATACAGCCAGCCGCGCACCATACAGCCCTCCGCGCGCCCGCGCTCGCAAAGCTCCTGCGAAATCTCGCGTCCGCGTCCAAAATCGCCGCTCCTAATCGCTTCGTTCCTCGTGGCGAATGATTTTTTGTATTCTTCCTCGCTTAGCGGAGCTTTTTGCTCCACTTTCTCGCTTTTTCCTTCATCGCCCCCAAAAGGCCAAAGATAATCCATAATGGGCGCGCAACCCGTGAAAACGATCGCGACAAAGCAAAGGAGGGGGAGGTTTTTTATCATCTATTTTGAAAAGTCGCAGAAATCGCACTTTCCGTCGATTACCACGTCGTCGGCTTTTAGCACGTCGCCAAAGACCGGTTTAAGCGTTTTCTCATAGTCTGCGTGAAAAAATAATTCCGCTCCGAGGGTCTCCATTTCGGCATCTAGCCATTTTAACAGCTCAAATTCGCCCTTTCGCACAGCGGGCGCGACGGGGTCGGGATTGCCGATTTTAGGCAGACCCACGCCAAATCCGGGATGGCTACGCGCCCAAGCCACAGCCTCTGTGTTGTCGATGAGGACGCCGTCCACTTCGCCGTCAATTAGCACCTTAAAAGTGCTGAGGTAGTCGGGTTTTTCGACGATGGTCACACTCGCGTAATACTCGCTCCAAAGATAATCCAGCGCGGCGGTACCCGAGGGAGCGGCGATTTTTTTATTGTGGATTTTTTCGGGGTCGTCGATTGCGCCCCCGCGGCTAACAAGCCCCAAATACGCCTTCATATAAGGAAGCGAGAAATCAACTTCTTGGGCGCGTTCTTTGGTGTGACTAAAGTTGCCGAGCATAATATCGACTTTGCCCGTTTTGGTGGCGCTTATGCGCTCTTGAGCGGAGATAGGCACGAGACGAAGCTCTACGCCGAGGTCTTTGGCTAAGCGAGCGGCGAGATATTCGTCGTAACCGTGCCAAACACCCGCGTCGTCGCGGTGTCCTAGAAGCGAGGCGTTTTCGTCATAGACGCCGATTAACACGTAACCGCTTTTGCTGATTTCTGCAGGAGTGCGAGCAAATGCTGAAGCAATCATAAAAACAGTGACGCATAAGGTGGTCGCGAAAGCGTGAAAAAATTTCGATAAAAACATTTTTTTGTTCCTCGACGTTGTTTTTCAAATTTGAATGATTATAACCAAAGGCGGCTTAAAATACAGTGAAAACTTAAAAGGAAGTCAAATTTGAATTGGATTTAGAGACGAGATTTTGCTTTGCTTGTAACCGCAAGCAGAAAACCGCCCAAAAGACAAGCCGCGAAAAGTTTTTTTAATGCAGTTCGTTGTCTTCGATGACGGTTTCATATACCTTTATGCGAAAGCTTACGTCGATTCGTCCGCTTCCTCTGCTTGTCATAGTCACGGGGAAGTCCACTTTGATGACGTTCTGGTCGTAGCTATTAATGTAATCAATAAAATAATAGAAAGTTTTTGGCGTGCGAATATTGCCACTGACCGTTAGTTCATAGCGCAAAAATTGCTCGTTTTCGCTGACGCGAGGCAAACGCGTAAGTTTCACATCGTTAAAAAATCGTCCCGCGCCACCGACAAATTTGATTTCGTCAAAACTCCCGCTGATGGCGTTGACTTCTTTTTGTGCCGCCTCGGAGATAACTGCAAGATCGTTGTAATGCATGGCGTAGATTTGCTCTATTTTGGCGAGATTTTGACTTTTGTCATTGAAAAGCGTCTTAGCCGCTTTCAAATCCGCTATACTAGGCACCAGCACCAAGAAAGTGAAAGCGAGGCAAACCACGATAAATATGAGCACGAAGGCGAGGAGCTTAACTAAGCTTATCTCTTCAATGCCTTTTTTATTCATTGAAGCCCTCCGGGTTTTCTATATGGGATTTACTCACAAAACCATACCAGCCGTTTTTTCGTTGGTAAAAACTTACCTCTGTGGTCGCGAAAATGGATTTTAGCGGCGCGTCCATGAGAAGGTTGTAGGCTTCTTTCGACGGTGTGTCTCCGCGTATGACGAGAGCCTCTCTATCCATATAGACGTCGTTTAGTGTAATCGTATCCGGGACGAGGTCGAAGAGATTTTTGAGGCTTGTTTTGAGCGCGACGTTATTGCTATGAATGTCTAGCACGGCGTCGCGTTGGGTTTTGATGACGCCGATTTGGCTTTTGGTAAGAGCTATACGATGAACGTATTCGTCGTAGGCTCGCTCTTTTGCCAAAGCGCTACGATTGTGGTTGAAGGTGTTGAAATTAATTGCCACGTCGACGAGAATGAGCCACGCGAGCACGAAACCTGTGCCTAGGGTAAACATTTTAGCCATTAGCGACATAATCGGCTTTTGCTTGGGCGGGATAAAACTATAACTAATCATAATTCCAACTCCCTTCTGACGATTTTACACATATCGCTTCGTAGGTCGGTAGGCGTGAATTTCACCTCTACTAACAGCTCGTCGGAAAGGTCTTTGCAAAATTGCTCGTCGACATATCCGCTAGCATCGAAAATTCTCACTTCGTCGATAAAATCAATGTTTTCAAAAAGCGGATTTGAGTAATAATCTTTTATGGCGTTTCTGACGTCTTTTCGCAAAATATCAAATTTACCCGCTTGCGTGACCGACCACTCAACGTCTTTTTTCTCATTTTTTACATCGGTTTCGGCGATTTCTTCGAGGTCTTCAAATTCGTTTTGCGTTCCTTCGGCGCTTAGTTCTTGGAAATTTTCAAATTTGAACTCTTCTTCTTTTAGGATAAAATTATCAATATCCGAAATATCGACGGTATCGAGTTTGTAGGCACTATCTAAATCTAGCGCGTTTACTTGCGCGTCGGTACTGGCAAATACGCCGTATTTCATCTCTAAATCTTTAAAGATCATAAGAATGCAATAGCTTTCAAAGTTATACACATAAAGCGTAAGTTTGCCGGCCAAAAAGCTCGTGCGGATTTTTTCGTAAAGCAGCGCAAAAGGCGAATACACAAGGTCGGGCTTCACGCCACAAAGCACGCGCGCGACGTTGCGAAGCTCGCCTTTTGAAGTGAAAATCGTCCAACCGCCGGGCATTCTTACTATATAGGAGCCTTCCACGTTCATGCCAAATTTATTAAAGCCCGGGATGTCCGAGGCCGGTACCGCCCATTGGTTTGGAGTGCTTAGCAAATTTGCGATATAAAGGGCGTTTGCTCCTTCTTTAAGCTTGGTTACGTGGTTTAGAAATTTACTTTCGATTTGTACGCCGTCGAAGTCAAAATCTTCTTGGCTAGTTTTATTTACTTTGAGATTGCGGATAAATTCGGCATAGGCGCGGCGCGTGCGAGTGTCGGTCGCAAACACGCACAAAATGGCGTTTGTCAAAAAACGTCTGATGATGCCTGCCATTTTAGTTTCGTCCTCTTTTTTTTATTTCGCAAGCGAGCCAAGCACGCTTTGCGCGTTATCTGCTCGACTTCGCGAGCATAAATTTATTTGATAATTCAAATTTGAACTAGATATTACCAAAATTACCATTAAAAACACTTTTAATTCAAATTTGATTTATTCAAATTTGAATTATTTTTCCGCCCCCATTTTTTTTGCGATAAGCCCTTTTGCCTCGTTCATTTCTAGCCCCGCGACGCTAAAAGGCTCGCTAAGCGTGTAGGTAACGGTGCTAAAAGGTTTGGGCAAAATCATGCCGTCCCAACTGCCAAACTGCCAAAAGCGGCTTGCCGTGTAGTCCAAAATTTGAATATCCGCGCCCGATTTTTGCGGTATTGTAACGCAACCGTCCGAAACGCTGTGGCGAGGTCCTCTGGGGCCGTCGGGCGTGATAATCAAATCCGAACCGTTTTTTAACTCTCTAAGCGCGCCAACAAGCGCTTTAACGGCGTTTTTACTCGTGCTACCCCGCACGGCGCCGATGCCAAAATGCGCGATAACTTGCGTGATAAGCTCGCCGTCTTTGTGGTCTGAAATGATGACTTTGGCGCTCTTGCCGCACGACCATTTGCCGAACGCAAACGACATTAACGCGAGTTTGCCGTGCCAAAAGAGCATTACCATGGGCTTGTCCGCGTGCGCGTGCCCTATCCAGACTTTGCGACAAGTTATATAGATAAGGCGAATGATAAGAGAGATTAAAAATGCGAGCGCGGCGATTTTAAAGGATTTTGCCATTTAAAGCCGTTCTTTTCGGGTCGGTGATTTGCACGCGAGCAATCTTGCCAAGCCACTCTTCGCTACCTTTTGCCTGGACGTTAAATCCGTTGTAGCTGTGGCCCGCGACTATGCCGTTTGCGCGCAATTCCTCGAAATACACTTCGTGGATTTTGCCCATTTGCGCGTTTGTGATGTCGTCGATAATCTCATTGCAGCGAGCTTGCAGGTGTGTGAGACGCTCGCTCGCGATTTCGGGCGCGATTTGAGGCAGCAAGGCCGCGGGAGTGAGCGGGCGAGGAGAGTATTTGAAGCTAAAAACCTGTTCGAATT
>ONQI01000097.1 GCA_900319915.1 uncultured Campylobacter sp. | reverse complement strand
TTATTCGGATGCACGAGTTTTAACGCCATACGAATTGATGCTTTTATCATCTTTGCCAAAAGATTGGGCTATACCTTCCGATACGCCCGAAATACTCGTAAGACAGGTAATAGGTGAGTCTATACCGCCGTTAATGATAAAAAAAATCGTAGGTGAATTAAAATGTCTTTAAAAACCGTATCTTTATTCTCAAGCGCCGGTATAGGCGAGTTAAGATTACCAAAAAACGTCGAAGTAATAGTCGCAAACGAACTTTTGGAAATAAGAGCAAATTGCTATCGTTTTTTCAATCCCGAAACTAAAACGATTTGCGGTAGTATCACCAATCCCGATATAAAAAATGAAATTATAGAAACGGCGAATAAAAATAAATGCAAACTCTTGATGGCTACACCGCCGTGTCAAGGGCTTAGCACGCTCGGTAAAAATAAGGGGCAAGAGCAATACGAAAACGATAAGAGAAATTTTTTGATTTTCGACGCGTTAGACGTGATAGACGGCTGTGATTTCGATTATATAATTATCGAGAACGTACCTAAATTTATTGAAATGTATTTTCCGTTTGGAAAAGAATATCTTCACTTAGAGGAAATTTTAAAAAGGAAATACGATAAATTTTATAATATCGAAATAAGAATATTAAACGCAAAAGATTACGGTATAGCGCAATCTAGACCTCGCGCCATAATAAAATTGTGGAAAATTGGTTTAAATTGGGCTTGGCCAAAACCGCAAAAAGAGATAACGTTAAAAGAGGCTATCGGACATTTGCCATCTTTGGAACCGGGCGAGGATTCCGGAATACCTTGGCATTATGCAAAAGCTCAAAACCCTAGGGCGGTTTTAGCGATGCGGCATACGCCGCCCGGAAAAAGCGCGATTGCAAATGAGATTTATTATCCAAAAAAAGAGGACGGAACGCGCATAAAAGGTTTTCACAATACTTTTAAAAGAATGGTTTGGGAACAACCTTGTCCAGCTAGAACTACCTTTTGCGGAAATATAAGTTCGCATAATAACGTCCATCCGGGCTATATTATGCCGGACGGTACGTATTCCGACCCAAGAGTATTAACTTTGTTGGAAACTTTTATCGTATCGTCGATACCTGAAAATATAAAATTTCCAAACGGTTCTACCGATACTTTTATTAGAACGGTTATTGGCGAGGCCATTCCGCCTCGTTTAATGGAACGAATAGTGGAATTAGTGGGAGAAGAAGATGAGCATAATGGTTGAACGAGAAAAATGGATACTTTATAAGCATACGAATAATTACGATATTATAAAAAATGTCGCTTTTTATATAAAAAACGATTGCGTATCCAAGATAAATGGAGAAGCAAGAGAAAAACTACAAGAAACATCCGTGAATAATCCTAGAACTTCCGGTAAATTAGATTCGGCAAATCATCGCATCAATACCTTGGAATTTTTTATGTTTGGTTACGAGGAAAGAAATGAAAAAAGATTTATTTTTAGCCCACTCGGTAATTTATTTCTTGATAACATAAACGATGAAGAAAAACTTAAAAAAATTTTTACGGCTATGCTATTTGGAATACAATTTCAAAATTATGCAAGCGGTACTCCGCCTTCTTTTCAATTATATCCTTTTAGATTGTTGTTCGCGCTTATGTGTGACGAAAGACTAGATTTTAAATTATATAATACGGAATACGCTTATATTATCGCTTTCGTGAAAGAAATAAATTCGGAAAATTACGAACGATTAGTCCGTGAAATCTTAGAATTTCGCGCTTTAAACGACGAAGAAAAAATGAAACTTTTAAAAGAAGACGAACACGCTTCCGTCAATTGTATATATGAATGGCAATATTATGTCAAAAAGCTACTTTTAAATATGGGAATTCTCGGCGGAGAAGCCGGAAATGAAATTGGAAAGTTATTCCACCCCAAAAAACCAAGCAGCATTAGTTCTCCAACCTCCAGGAAAGTCTATAACGGCTATGCTGCAATAGATTCAAATTTGATTAATTTCGTAAAATCTATGTTAAACGAATACTCTTGTTTTCAAAAGCCGTTGCGTTTAGATGATTCGCACAGAATGTATTTGGACGTGGTAAAAGAAATTTATTCTTTTTATCCGCGAATTTTACTTAGAGAAATCGACTTAGTCGAAGACGAATTGCAAACGAGATTACTTGAATTGCCAAGATTAATTAATACATATTCTGAAAATCCGGATAATAGCACGGCTTATCTTTTTGAAAATGTCCTAGAAGAGGGATTTAATATGTTTATTAACGTAGAAGCGACAAAAAAAGGCGGCGCCGGACATACGGATATAGAATGCCTTTATACTACAAAAAAAACTAAATTCGCCGTGGAAGCAAAATCAACCGGGAGTAAATTGTCGGCTATCAATTCCGGGAGATTAAAAATACATAGAGATGAGATAGGGGGAAAATATACGATAGTGATTACGCCTAAATATGTTCCGGCAGCCAAAAGAGATATAGAAGGGAACGCCGTAGTAATTATACTTGCGAGCACTTTTAGCGAATATTTATATAATCATATTTATCACGACGTCCGAGAAATAGATTTTGGCGATTTTGACGATATTATATCGAATAATTTAGGCAAAGATATTAGCAAAGAAATTTCAGATTTGACTATGAAAAAATTTGCAGTTAAGAATCGTTAATTCAAATTTGAAATCGTTTTCGCTATAATGTCCGAAAAAGGTCCGATAAAATGGATATTTTCACAAAGCAAAAACGCGCCGAAGTGATGAGCAAAGTGCGAAGCAAAGGCAACGCGAGCACGGAAATGCGGCTAATCGCGTATTTTAGGACGCGAGGGATAAAAGGCTGGCGGCGCGGCTACGCGGTCAAAGGTAAGCCCGATTTTGTCTTTTTGGCGCGAAAAATCGCGGTTTTCGCCGACGGTTGCTTTTGGCACGGGCACGATTGTCGCAATACTCGTCCGAGCGCGAACGCGGAATTTTGGGCGGAAAAACGCCGCAAAAATATGGCTCGCGACCGCGAAATCACCGCGCGTTTCGAGCGCAGAGGTTGGACGGTGATACGCGTGTGGGAATGCGAACTAAAAGCCAAAAACGAGAGCGTTTTGGACGCGAAACTGCGCCCGCTGAACTGCGCCCGCTGATAGGTTAATTCAAATTTGAACCCCAATTTAAACGCGAATTTATGTATATTTCCTTATAATTAGGCGTTTATTTCAAATTTGAAAGGGCGCTTATGAAAAAAGACGTCAAAAAAGTGGTTTTGGCTTACAGTGGCGGACTTGACACTAGTATCATCCTCAAATGGCTCGGCGACGAATACGGCTGCGAGGTCGTGACTTTCACAGCCGACATCGGTCAAGGCGAAGAGGTCGAGCCGGCTCGCCAAAAAGCCTTAAATCTAGGCATTAAACCTGAAAATATCTTTATTCGCGACCTCCGCGAGGATTTCGTGCGCGATTATGTTTTCCCAATGTTTCGCGCCAACGCGATTTATGAGGGCGAATATCTGCTAGGCACGTCTATCGCGCGCCCTATCATTACCAAAAATCTCATCGAAATCGCCGCGCAAACGGGTGCGGACGCGATTTCTCACGGCGCGACGGGTAAAGGCAACGACCAAGTGCGCTTTGAAATCGGCGCCTACGCGCTCAATCCAAATATCAAAGTCATCGCTCCATGGCGCGAATGGGACTTTGATAGTCGTGAAAAACTCCTTGCTTACGCGCAAAAAAATGGTATCGACATCACCAGAAAACCTGGCAAATCGCCGTATTCTATGGACGCGAACTTGCTTCATATCTCATACGAAGGTCTCGTGCTAGAAGACCCTAACCATGCGCCCGAGGACGATATGTGGAGATGGTGCGTTAGTCCTAAAGACGCGCCAAACGAGAGCGAAATCATCGAAATCACCTATAAATGCGGCGATCCTGTGGCGATAAACGGCAAAGAAATGAGCCCGGCCCAAATTTTAACCGAACTCAACCGCCTAGGCGCGAAGCACGGCGTAGGCCGCATAGATATCGTAGAAAACCGCTACGTAGGCATGAAGAGCCGCGGCTGCTACGAGACTCCGGGCGGCACTATTATGCTTAAAGCTCACCGCGCGATAGAAAGTATCACCCTCGACCGCGAAGCCGCGCACCTCAAAGACGAGCTCATGCCGCGCTACGCGAGTATCATTTACAACGGCTACTGGTTTAGCCCGGAGCGCCGTATGCTCCAAGCCGCAATCGACGAGAGCCAAAAACACGCCAACGGCACTGTGCGCTTAGAGCTCTACAAAGGTAACGTCAGCGTCATCGGAAGAGACAGCGCAAACGACAATCTATTTAACGCCGCGTATTGCACCTTTGAAGAGGACAGCGTCTACGACCAAAAAGACGCGAACGGCTTTATCAAGCTAAATGCTCTTAGATTCATTATCGCGGGTAAGGGCGGTCGCAAGAATTGAAGTATAAATTAGACTGCAAGCCGAGTTTTGAAGAGACTTTTCTCTTTTGGCTCGGAAAGTTTGTTAAACACAAACTAAATTCGCTTTCTAATAAAGAACTAAAAGACCAAGCGGCTTTGGCGAGCGTAAATTTCGCGCTCACCAAGGGCGCAAGTAATATCGAAGAGCTCGACGCCCTAGCTAAAAAAGCCAGAAACGCGGGTTTAACCGGCGTAAATACTTATTTCAATCCTCTTAAAAAAATCTTTGAAATTCTCAAATTTTATGGTCTTACGAGCATGGCGCAAATCGACGAGGATCTCATCGCCGAAGTCTTAGCCAGCGCGACCGGCACGCTTAGCGACGCGAGTAAAAAAAATTACCGTATCGCCGTGATTAACTTTTTCAAATTTATCGACAAGCAAAACGAAGACGACGGCAAGGCGCATATTTTCGATATCGAGCTCAAAAACTGGGGCGGGGTCGCCGGCAAGCGCGGCGCCAAATTACCCGAGTTTATGAGCGAGGACGAGATTCACCGCTTCCTTGACGCCCTTGATAGCGTGGATTTTAAGCAAAACACAAGTCGCAATCGTCTTATTATAAAAATCATCATTTTTACAGGCATTCGCGTGAGCGAGGCTTTAAATTTGAAACGCAAAGATATTAGCGAGGACGGCGACCTTTATATTTTGCGTATTCGCGGTAAGGGCAACAAATATCGCGTGGTAATGATAAAAAAGCACCTTATAGAGAATTTGCTCCAAAATATCGCGATAAATTATATTAATCAAGACGGGCATCTCTTCGTCAATCGCAAGGGCACGCCGCTCACGCAAGCTTACGTGAGTCGCATCGTCGAGCAAATACTTTTCAAAGCCGGTATCCGCAAGGAAAAAAACGGCGCGCACATGCTTCGCCACACCTTCGCGACTATGCTTTACAAAAAGCAAAAAGATCTCGTTCTAGTTCAAGAAGCCTTAGGGCACGCGAGCCTTGATACCTCGCGCATTTACACGCATTTTGATAGCGACAAGCTCAAGCTTGCGGCAAAAGTCGCCGAAGATTTAAACGAATAATTTATGATTTGTAAAGCGATTTTTGGCTATACTCGCGTTTCAAATTTGAATTAAGGGCGCGAGCTTGGCGACAGATACCAAACTATTTTTCACTTGTAGTATTCTTATTGCCATTGGCATGGTATTTTCACTATCCCTGCCTGCTTTTACCGTGCTTTATTTTGACTACAAACCCTATCATTTTTTTATTCGTCAAGCCGCCATCGGAGGAGTGGGAATTTTCCTTATGTGGTGGATTTCGCGCTGGAATCCCGAAGAAAAGTTCATCGGAAATCTCACGAGCATCGAGGCTTTGGGGTTTTTTCTCTTTTTGGGCTCGTTTGCTACGATGGCGATCATGCCTTTTTTGCCCGCTTCCCTCGTGCCAGAAACGGGCGGCGCGCGCCGTTGGATACGCCTTGGAGGCTTTTCACTTTCGCCCGTGGAGTTTTTTAAAATTGGCTTCGCGTTTTTTCTCGCGTGGAGCTTTAATCGCAAAATAGATAATTCAGACAAAAGCATAGGCGAGGAGTTTCGCCTCTTGATACCGTATATCGTGCTGTTTTTCATCGCGGTCGTTTTTGTGGCGGTTTTACAAAAAGACTTTGGTCAAGCCGTCGTCCTAACTGCGGTGCTGATGATTATGGCGACGTTTGCGGGCACTAGTAAAAAGCTCTTTGCCATAGGCGGCTTGCTAGCGCTTTTGGGCGCGGTTGTGGCCATCGTCACCCAGCCTCACCGTATTCGCCGCGTCCAATCGTGGTGGGCGACCAATCAAGACTTCGTGCTCTCGTTTTTTCCAGATAGCGTCGCTTCTGCTCTTCGCGTAGCCGACGCCGAAGAGCCCTACCAAATCACGCACTCCCTAAACGCGATTTATCACGGCGGATTTTTTGGCGTGGGGCTTGGCAACGGCACGTTTAAGCTAGGATTTCTCAGCGAAGTCCATACCGACTTTGTTCTTTCGGGTATTGCCGAGGAAGTCGGTTTTATAGGCATTCTCGTGGTTTCCGGGCTAATGATTTTCGCGATTTTTAGGATACTCAAAATCTCCTCGCGCGCCCCAAATAAAGTTTTTCACCTCTTTTGTCTCGGGGTTGGAACGATTATTTCGCTTTCTTTTCTAATTAACGCGTTTGGCGTTACCTCGATTACGCCGGTCAAAGGTATTGCCGTGCCGTTTCTTAGCTATGGCGGTAGTTCGATTTTAGCCACTTGTATAGGCGTGGGTATGGTGCTTGCTATCTCAAAAAGGACGGATTTATCATGATTGCGGTTACTGGTGGGGGCACCGGCGGTCATCTTAGTATCGCGCGCGCTCTTGGAGCGGAGCTCCGCGCCAGGGGCGAGGAGACGATTTTCATCGGCTCGACGAGCGGACAGGATAGAGCATGGTTTGAAGGGAGCGGGGAATTCAAATTTGAATATTTCCTCCCTAGCGGTGGCGTTGTGAATAAACACGGTTTCGCCAAACTTGCAAGTCTAATCAATATCGCCAAATTGTCGTTTCGCGCGCGCGAGATTTTCGCTCGCCATGGCGTTCACACGGTTATCAGCGTGGGCGGTTATAGTTCGGCGCCGGCGAGTTTTGCCGCGCTCGCTACCGGGAGGCGACTTTTTATCCACGAGCAAAATGCCGCCACGGGACGGTTAAACGCTCTTTTAAAGCCCTTCGCGAGCGGATTTTTTAGCTCGTATCAAAGCCCCAATTGGGATTATCCTGTAAACGAGGAGTTTTTTGCGTTCGCTCGCGAGCGCAATAACCTTAAAACGATTTTATTTTTGGGCGGTTCGCAAGGCGCGAGCTTTATTAACGACCTTGCTCTCGCCCTCGCGCCGAGCCTTGCGGAGCGCGGCGTGAGTATAATCCATCAATGCGGCGAGCGAGATTTGGAGCGAGTCAAAACCGCATATTCAAATTTGAATATTCCCGCGCGCGTTTTTGCTTTTAGCAAAGAAATCGCCAAGCTCATGAGCGAGGCTGATTTGTGCGTTTCTCGCGCGGGGGCGAGCACGCTGTGGGAACTATGCGCCAATCGCTTGCCCACAGTGTTTATCCCGTATCCTTTCGCCGCGGGCAATCATCAGTATTTCAACGCGGAATTTCTTATGAAAAAGGGACTTGCGCGGATTTTTGCTCAGAGCGAAATAAATCTTAATTCAAATTTGAACGAGATAAAATCGGCGATTTTTGATTCAAATTTGAACGAAATATCGCGCGAGCTTGCCGCTCAGGTGAAACGCGGTGGCGCGGCTAAAATCATAGACGAAATTATGAAAAAGCCCCAAAAATAGCGAAATTTGCGCGATTTTTGACAAAAAAACGCGAAAAAGCCCCAAAAATTCTTGATTTTAATGTGAAAATAGAGTAAAATAGGGGCATATTTCCACATAAAGGATCAGAAATGACAAAGGCAGAATTTGTTAGTCTAGTTGCTGCAAAAGCAGAACTTACCAAGAAAGATTCCGAGAAGGCGCTTGAAGCTGTTCTTGAAAGCATTCAAGAAACAGTTAAAAAAGGCGATAGCGTAACTTTCGTCGGCTTCGGTACTTTCAGCCTTACAGAGCGCGCCGCAAGAACCGCGAAAGTTCCTAGTACCGGTAAAGAAATCAAAGTTCCTGCAAAGAAAGCCGTTAAATTCAAGGTTGGCAAAAACTTCAAAGACCTTGTAGCGGGCGCAAAAGCAAAAGCTAAAAAGAAATAATTTCTTTCGGGGCGGCTCGCCCCGTTCTTCCTTTCAAATTTAAAAATCCTTTTTTTTCTTTCAAATTTGAACTTCAAATTTGAAAATTCTGCATTAAATTTCATTCAAATTTGAATTATGTTTTTGATATTTTAAGCCAATTTTGGCTAAAATAGCGGTAATTTTATTTTAGGAGCTTTTGAATGACTCAAGAAGAGCTTGACGCTTTGATGGCGGGCGACGACGCCGCAATTGAAGACGCCGGCGCGAGTGAAGACGCTGATTTGGAGGCTATGGCCGCCGCTATTGCCGGCGACGACGCTCCGGCCGAGGAAGTCCAAGAAATCAATAGTCAAAGCAGCCAAGAAGGGTATCGCGTAACCGCCGCGAACGAGTGGCCGCCGCCGCCGCCGACTACGGATCACAAAATGGTTCAACAGCTCGACGACGTCACGCGCGACAGCGAGGAAAAAGCCACTCAAATGTTCGATAAGCTCGACGAAATCAACAATTTACTTATGGACGCCGAGGGTGTTTGCAGCGAGAGTAAAGAAGTCGCCGAGAGTAACGTCGAGGTATTTGAGAAACTTTGTGCAAAATTCCCAAATGTCGCAACGTTTAAAGAAGCTCTTGAAAAAAATCAAGATTTAGTGGGCAAAATCGACGAAGTCATTGGTGGTATCCAAAACGGCGAGGACGTGGTCATGGGCATCATGGATATGATGCAATACCAAGATATTCACCGCCAAAAAATCGAGCGCGTCATCAACGTCATGCGCGCGTTAAGCAAATATATGAACAGCCTCTTTGAGAGTTCCGTAGACGATAAGACTCGTGCACCGTCGGCCGTACATATCGAGGGTGACACCAAAACCGAAAACGTCATGAGCGACGATGATATCGAGGCTCTAATCAATTCTTTGGGTAAAAAGTGAAAAAGCCTGAACTTTTGTGCCCCGCGGGCAATCTGACCAAGCTCAAGATCGCTCTCGCGTATGGCGCGGACGCGGTATACGCGAGCGTGGGGAGCTTTTCGCTCAGGCAACGCAGCGGCAAGGAATTTGACGCGCATACTTTCGCCGAGGGCGTGGAGCTAGCGCACGAAAAGGGCGCGAAATTTTACGCGACCGTAAATGCTTTCCCTTTTAGCGGTCAGATCGAGCCCTTAAAACGCCACATTAAACAAATGGGTGAACTTGGCGTAGATGCTCTTATTGTGGCTACTCCTGCGGTAATTAAACTGGCTCGCGAACTTGCGCCAAACGCGGCTATTCACGTCTCGACGCAAGCTAATATCATGAATTATCTTGACGCCGAGATTTACGCGCAAATGGGTGCGTCGCGCATTATTGCCGCTCGTGAAATGAGCCTCAAAGACGCGTGTCTCATCAAAGAAAAAAACCCAAATTTAGAAATCGAGATTTTTGTGCACGGTTCGATGTGTTTTGCGTTTTCGGGGCGTTGCTTGGTATCCGCCGTGCAAAGCGGACGTCAAAGTAACCGTGGAAACTGCGCGAACGACTGCCGTTTCAAATACGAACTTTATGCGCGCGGGGGCGAGAGCGGCACGCTTTTTAGACTTGAAGAAGATCCTGAGGAAGGCACGCATATTTTCAATTCCAAAGATTTAAATTTGAGCGCGCACATTGCCGAAATCATGCAAAGCGGCGCGGTCGACAGCTTAAAAATCGAAGGTCGCACAAAAAGCGAGTATTACGTAGCCTGCACGGCTCGGGCATATCGCATGGCTATAGACGACGCTTTGGCAGGGCGATTTGACGCCTTGAAATACGCCGCCGAGCTTGCGACTCTCAAAAATCGCGGATTTAGCGACGGTTACCTTGTCAAACGTCCTTTTGAACGTACCGACACGCAAAATTTCGAAACTAGCCTAGCGGAGGGCACGCACCAAGTCCACGCCATTAGTGAAAATGGCGAGACTATGAAAGTAAAGGGCAAAATCGTAAAAGGCGCGCTTTATGAAATCGTCGCGCCGGCCTCCGCCACGCTCACACCAGCTAAAAGCGAACTAGGCGAGCTCGTAGAAGAGGGCGGCAAAAAATATGTCAAATTTGAAAAGCTAGTAAGCGCGAGCGGACGCGAGTTTGACGAGGTTCATAGCGGCAATATCAACGAGATAAAGTTGCCTTGCGCTCTGCCCGAGTTTAGTTTTTTAAGGAGTGAAATTTGAAATTTGTAAGCATTATAATAGGTAGTAAAAGTGATTATGAAATTGCGGCCGAGGCCGGTAAAATACTCTCCGGCTTTGGGGTAAATTATGAGCTTATTATTAGCTCCGCTCATCGCAGTCCCGAGCGCACAAGTGAATACGTAAAAGACGCGCAAAAACGCGGTGCGGCCGTGTTTATTTGTATGGCGGGTATGGCGGCACACTTAGCGGGCGCGGTAGCGGCAAACACCGTCAAGCCGGTAATCGGCGTGCCTATGCCCGGCTCGGCTCTTAGTGGCGTGGACGCATTATATTCTACGGTGCAAATGCCTTCTGGCATCCCCGTAGCCACGCTTGCGGTGGGTAAGGCGGGCGCCAAAAACGCGGCATATTTAGCGGTGCAAATGTTGGCTTTAAGCGATGATAACCTAGCGGTGAAACTTGCCGACGACCGCGAGAAACAGGCCAAAATTCTCGAAGAAGACTCCAAAAAAGTCGAAGTTTTGCTCAAAGGATAAAGATGAAAACTTATCTTGAAATAGAGGAATTCTGCAAACTTGTACACCTTGGTCGCGACGTGGTAGACGATATGATAGAGCGTGGCGCGCTAAACACCAAGAGTGAAAACGGGCAAATCTACATTGAAGCCAACGAAGGCTCGCTCAGCGTCCTTCCAAATTTGAATAATAACGTGAGTAATTCAAATTTGACCGAAGCTAGCGGCGGCGCGGGTTTACCCGGCGAGAGTTTTGTAGAAAAAACCATAGGCACGATTTTAAATCTACATGAAAAAGTGCTCGGTGCAAAGGACGAAACCCTAGACGCGCTCCGCAATGAAAATAAATTTTTAAAAGAGGCGCTTTATTCTATGCAAGATCTATACGACGAGGATCGCAAGACCGTAGACACTCTTACCGAGCAGCTTAAACACGCGCAAGAAGAAGCCGAATTTATGAAACGAAAATATAAGCTTATGTGGAACAAAGCGGTCGAAAACTATACGAAGGAAAATTAAAATGACTTTTAGCGAACTTATTTTAACTTTACAAAATTATTGGCACGAGCAAGGTTGTATTATCGTTCAGCCCTATGATATGCCAGCAGGTGCTGGAACCTATCACCAAGCGACCTTTCTTCGCAGTATAGGCGATGGCGATTGGAACGTCGCCTACGTAGCGCCTAGCCGCCGCCCCACAGACGGACGCTACGGCGAAAACCCAAACCGTTTAGGTGCCTATTATCAGTTTCAAGTCATCATGAAACCGAGTCCGACAAATATTCAAGAACTTTATCTAAAAAGTCTTGAGCGCCTCGGGCTAGACCTCAAAAAACACGACGTGCGTTTTGTCGAGGACAACTGGGAGAGTCCGACTTTGGGCGCGTGGGGACTTGGTTGGGAAGTTTGGCTTGACGGTATGGAAGTTACACAGTTTACATATTTCCAACAAGTAGGCGGTATACCGTGCGAGAAAATTAGCGCGGAAGTTACCTACGGCACCGAGCGCCTAGCGATGTATCTACAAGACGTTGACAACGTCTACGACATAGTTTGGGACGACAAGGACGGCAAAATTATCACCTACGGCGACGTGCACAAAAGAAGCGAATACGAGTTTAGTAAATATAATTTCGAGATTGCCGATACGGATATGCTTTTTGGACAGTTTGAAAATGCAAGCAAAGAGTGCAAAAATATACTTTCTCACGGACTCGCGTTGCCGGCATACGATTATTGTATGCTTGCGGCCCATACGTTCAACGTCCTAGACGCTCGCGGTGCGATTAGCGTCACCCAAAGGCAAGACTTTATTCTAAAAATCCGCGAACTCGCCAAGGGCTGCGCTC
>ONQI01000098.1 GCA_900319915.1 uncultured Campylobacter sp. | reverse complement strand
GTTTTTCGGTTCGTCAAAATTTGTGCTAATTCCCATTATCCCATTCATTACGTTAAAAATCAAATCATTGGTAAAATAATCGTTCTTGTGCGATCTCAAATTTGAAATCAAATCTTGATGGGCGGCTATATAATCGTCTGAAAAATACATATAAAACGGAATTTTAGCCATGTCAAATCTAAATTTGGTCGAATCGTGTCCTAGAAGCTGTCCTCTCTCGTCTTCATAAGGGGCTTCGCCATGATCCGAAAAATATACGAGAGCTTTAAAATTTGGTATTTTGCTTACACGTTCAAATATTTCTCGCATGATAAAATCGTTATAAAAAATCGTATTGTCGTATTCGTTGGTTGCTCCATTGCCAAATTTATTAAAACTTTGCGGGTAGCGCGCGTTGTAAATGAGATGACTGCCCATTAAGTGAATGACTATAAGCGTTTTTGGGGCGAGATTTTGCGTGGGGATTTTGTTTAGTAAAATCTCGTCGTAACCGTCCAAATCACTCTCCGCGTGAGCAAAATAGCGATTTTTGCAGGCGTAAGCGAGTTGCGTCATTGAAAGATTGTTGCCGCCAAATTCACCTTGATTACTTATCCAATGTCCTTCAAATCCGCTCCAAGAAGCAATTTCCGTAATAGAAGGGCTATCGGCGAGTTTTAAATCGTTGTATTGATTTTTCGCCGTAAGCGCACGCGTGACCGAGTAAGCCGTGTGAATGAAATTTGCGTAGGCTTTATTAAAGAAAATAAAATTTGGATTATTCAAATTTGAAGTGAGAAACGGCGTGGTATCTCGCTCGTAACCGTATGCGCCAAGTCTAGTTCGAAGTTGCGATTCGCCTATAACCAAGACGTAAGTGCCGGGTTCTCCGTCTTTGAAAATTTTGACGTTTTGTTTGCGCTTTGGCGCGGCGGCTTCAAAGTCTGCGAAACTTTGCAAGTGAGTTTGTAAGTTTTTGTATAGACTCCCGTAAATATATTTATAATCGCCGTCGTCGCCCTTTGCGAGAATTTTCGTATCGCAAAAAGGAACGATTAATAGTATTGCAAGAACGGTCGCTATAATTTTAGTCGGCTTCGAATTTGTGATTTTGAGTTCGTTTGTAAACTTCACAAATAGCGCCGAGATTGATATTATAACAAGTATAACTAGAATGTGCCAAGGATTTAATTGGGCTCTTAAATATTCGCTTGCTTCGCCAAGATTGGTTTCAAATATCGCGGAGAGGGTTTCTACCTTGAGAGCTTCGCCGCTAAACAAATAATAACCCACAAAAACTATCGTAGGAAAAGTAACTACCGTAGCCGCCAAAACGGCTATAATTTTTTGATACAAGCCGCTAAAAAACGAGACGATAAGCAAACAAATTCCGGTAATACAAAGCGCAAAAATAGCCGTATTTAGGCTATAATATGGCGTGTAATCTTTACTTGCTATGACGACCGGTGCGAGCGCAATCGCAAACAATAAAATAAGACTTTTGAAATAAGCTATTTTTTTTTCGTAAATTACCTCTCCAATAGCGATAATCATGGACAAGAAAGCGAGCTTTCGCACGATTTGTATAGTCGGAGTAAAAGAAAAATCAAAAGTCGCGAGCGAAAGCCCGGATAATATGGCGAACGCAACAATAAAAGTGAACATAAAACTATAAATTTCTTTTTTATTCAATTTTGAAAGCATGAAAATCCTTATTAAAATTTTAAAAGCGTTATTGTATCAAAAAAATATAATTCGAGACTGAATAATTCAAATTTGAATCCCCTTTATATCATATTATAAGCAAAAAAATGGCAAAATACGCTTTAATTTTGCCCGCAAAAAGGGGCGCGCAAAAACGCAATAAAATGGAGAAAAGATGGAACTACTCATAGAATTTGGAGTCGAAGAGCTACCGGCGATACCTTTTTTGAAAGAGCGCAAAAATATTTTGCCAAAATGGGAAGCCGCGCTCGCCGCACACGGTATCGACGCGAAGGGCGCTTTCAAATTTGAATATACTCCCCGCAGACTCGTGTTTTTGGGCGAGTTGCCTGAGTTTGCTCCCGACGTGGAAATCGAAAATATCGGAGCGCCCAGAGCGGTCGCGATGAAAGACGGAGCGTGGACCAAAGCCGCCGAGAGTTTCGCGGCAAAATGCGGTGTGAGCGTCGATTCGCTCGAGTTTAAAGAGGTCAAAGGCAAAGAAGTCCTCTATCACAAAAGCGTGCAAAAAGGTCGCGCGGCTAAGCAAATTGTGCCGGAGGCGGCAAAAAGCTTTATAGGGAGCCTAAATTTCGGTCGTTCCATGCGCTGGGGGGTA
Organism: uncultured Campylobacter sp.; assembly: GCA_900319915.1. GTDB lineage: Bacteria > Campylobacterota > Campylobacteria > Campylobacterales > Campylobacteraceae > Campylobacter. The sequence goes on along the minus strand of ONQI01000098.1, from coordinate 3,446 downwards.
GGAGAATACGAGTTTATCCGCCCGCTTCGTTCTCTTGTCGTGATGCTTGACGGCGAGGATTTGGGCGTGGAGATTTTCGGCGTCAAAAGCGAAAAATCGACTTTCCCGCACCGTGATTTTGGCTATGAAAAAATCAAATTTGAAACTTCAAAAGAATATTTCGAGCTCTTAAAAACTCACGGCGTCATGCTAAGCGCGGACGAGCGACGCGCCAAAATTATGCGCGAGTTCGCTGCAATCGAAGCAAAATCGGGTCTAAAAATAGAAATGGACGAGGCTCTTATGGACGAAGTCGTCGCTATTACCGAGTTTCCAAGCGCGTTGCTCGGCGGTTTTGAGGAGAGCTTCCTCGAAGTGCCTAGCGAGGTCATCATCACCTCGATGAAAGAAAATCAACGTTACTTCCCCGTGCGTTTTGCAGATGGCAAACTCGCCAATCATTTCGTCGTCGTCGCCAACTCTACCGGTAACGAGAGCGCGCTCATTGTGCGCGGCAACGAAAAAGTGCTCAGAGCGCGCCTAAGCGACGCGAAGTTCTTTTGGGAGAGCGATCTAGCTAGCGAGTTTAGCGCAATGAAGCTCAAAAACATCACCTATCTCGCCGGTCTTGGTAGTATGTATGATAAAGAAATTCGCGAACGCGCCATCGTCGGGGCTTTGGCCGAACTTTACGATCACGAGTTAAAAATGGAATGCGGCGACGGATATTTGCCGGAGCTCGAACGAGCCGTAATGCTCTCAAAAGCCGATCTTACCACGCAAATGGTCTATGAGTTCACCGATTTGCAAGGCGTTATGGGCGCGTATTACGCCGCGGCTAGAAACGAACGAGCCGAGGTGTGCGAAGCAATCCGCGAGCAATATCTCCCCGACGGCGAAGACAGCGCGTGCCCGAGTTCGCTATTTTCGAGCGTCGTGGCGCTGTCAAACAAGCTTGACTCGCTCATGGGGCTATTTAGTATAGGTAAAATCCCAAGCGGCACCAAAGACCCGTACGCGCTTCGTCGCGCCGCTGCAGGCGTGCTAAAAATCGCGCTAAATCGCGACCTTAATTTCGACGTGCGCTCGGTACTCGCAAAAATCGCGCCAAACTATGCCAAATTTGATTTGGACGCGCTTGTGAGCTTCATTTTCGACCGCCTTTACACCATGTATAGCGCCAATCCGTCCGTTATTAAAGCCTGCCTAAACAGTGGCGAAAGCGACGTTAAGGCTCTAGACGCCGCGATTCGCGCGCTTGATGAAATATCTCGCGCGGACAGCTTCAAGGACGACTTCGCGACCTTCAAACGCCTAGCCAACATTATCAAAGATAGCCAAATCGGCGCGGTGGACGAAAGTTTGTTTGAAGACGAGAGCGAACGCGCGCTAAACGCGGCGTTTAAGGCTCTCGCACTCGATAAGAGCGACGCGAAATGCTATCTTGCGAGTTTGTTTGGTCTCAGAGCGCAAATCGACGAGTTTTTTGAATGCGTAATGATAAACCACGAAAATCCGCGTATCAAAGCAAATCGCATCGCTCTTGTAGGGCAAATCTACAAGGCGTTCTTGCGCGTCGCGGACATCAAGGAAATCAGTGCCTAAAATCAAATTTGAAAATGGCGGGGATTCAAATTTGAATCCTGAAAACTCAGTCCGCAAAGCGGGGCTTTCACGCGAAGCCCGGGGTTCCCTCGGCGCGAGCCCCGGGCGCAAAGACGGGCTTGGCTCGTCTGCGCAGTCAAATTTGAATAGCGAAAATCCCGCCTATCTAAGCGAACAAATCATCACCTATATCGGCAACAAGCGCGCCCTTTTACCATTCATAGGCGGCGCGATAGCCGAGATTAAATCAAATTTGAAAAAAGACAAAATCACTTTCGCCGACGTTTTTAGCGGCAGCGGAGTAGTCTCGCGGCTCGCCAAAGCCCACGCTAGCGAGATTTATGCCAACGACCTTGAACTCTATTCTCAAATCATCAACGAATGTTATCTTAGCAACGACACGCCCGATTTGCGCGAAAAAATCGAGCATTACCGCGCGATTTTGCTAGGCGCGAGCGAGCTAAAGGCGGGCTTTATTAGCGAGCTTTACGCCCCCAAAGACGAGAGCGACATTCGCCCGGGCGAGCGTGTTTTTTTCACGCCGAGGAATGCGAAATTCATCGACACGATGAGGTCGCGCATAGACGCGTTCGTGCCGCGCGAGCTCAGACGCTATTTTATCGCGCCGCTACTTTACGAAGCGAGCGTGCATAATAACACGGGCGGCGTTTTTAAGGGATTTTACAAAGACAAAAACCAAGTGGGCAAATTTGGCGGCGAGGGCGAAAACGCGCTTTCGCGCATCAAAGGCGAAATTAGCTTGCCAAGCCCGGTCCTATCGCGCTTTGCCACCCACGGCATAGTCGCGCGCGAGGACTGCATGGATTTCGCTCGCGACTTGCCCGCGCACGATATCGCGTATCTCGATCCGCCATACAATCAACACCCCTACGGCTCGAATTATTTTATGCTAAATTTAATAGCCTCTTACGAGCGACCGCGTGAAATCAGCGACGTGAGCGGAATTCCGACAGACTGGAATCGCAGCGTATTTAATCAAAAAGCTCTTGCCAAAGACGCGTTTTTCGAGCTTCTCTCCGCGTTAAAATCGCGTTATTTGCTGATTTCGTTTAACAACGAGGGGTTTATTTCGCCGGAGATTTTCGAGCGAGACCTTGCCAAAATCGGCTCTGTTAGCGTCAGAGAGCAAAAATACAACACTTACCGCGCGAGCAGAAATTTAAATTCGCGAAATATCCACGTAACGGAATATTTATATATCGTTAAAAAATCTTAATTCTGGGCGGCTTGTCTTTTGCACTCTTTCACGCGAGTTGCGCGAGACTGGCTTGCTGGGGCGGGCTTCATGCCCAGCCGTTGTGCTTGCTTACGCTAACAACGCGCGAAATCCTCGAAAAATACTTCGCTCCAAAAATATTTTGTGATTTAAATTTGAAATTATGTTTGTGGGATGGTGCGCCCTAGAGAATTCGAATCTCTGACCTTTTGAACCGCAATCAAATGCTCTATCCAGCTGAGCTAAGAGCGCACATTTGTGAATTGAGAGTGCAATTATACACTTTTTTCCTTAAACAAAGCAAAAATTTGAACTGTTTTTTCAAATTTGAAATATAATTTAACCTAATCTAAGCCGCACCGCGCTAAAATGCGCCGAAAATTCGCGATTTGAGCAGTGAAACGATGAACAAATTTGAAATATTTAAACTCACAATCCCCGTTATGATGGGTTACGTGCCTCTGGGCCTCGCGTTTGGGCTATACGGCGTGGGCGCGGGGCTTCCCGTGTGGGTGATGACGGCTACGAGCGTGCTTGTGTATGCCGGTAGCGTGGAGTTTATGCTAGTCGCGTTTATCGTGGGCGGCGCGTCGGTTTTTGATGTGTTTATAGTGTCGTTTTTGCT
>ONQI01000099.1 GCA_900319915.1 uncultured Campylobacter sp. | reverse complement strand
GGACTTGCGGAGCGTGGCAAAATTAGCGCCAAAACCATGGGCGAGCGACTTTTGAAGCGAGGCGCGAAGCCAAAGGCGTTTTTCACTTCGCCCGCTCGCCGCGCCCTTCGCACCGCCGAAATCATCGCACGCGAAATTGGCTTTAACAAAGACAAAATCACTCTTTGCGACGAATTATACGAAGCAAGCGCGGAGGATTTGGTCGCGTTTTTGAGGGGGCTGAGCGATAAGAAGTCTTGTATTTTTGTCGTCTGCCACAACCCCGCAATAACCGAGGTTTGCGAGCTTCTTAGCGACTCGGCGATTGACAATATTCCGACTTGCGGTGTGTTTTGTATAGATTTTGACGCGCAGAGTTGGCGCGAAATCGCTCCGCACACGGGCAGGGCGGTATTTTTTGACTATCCCAAGAAAAAAGATTAATTTTGCTTTTTCCTATAATTTATTTCAAATTTGAACCGCGCGAAGTCGCTTTTTAATTGGTTTTCAAGAATTAACCTGCTAAAATCATAAAAATAAATTTAGGATATATTATGAAACGACTTTTGAAGGATTTGCCGTCCGAATTTTTCAGACAAAATTTGCGCTCTGCCACAATGGCGTGATTTCGGAGACGACCTACGCGCTTTGCGTCTTTCGCACTTGCCAAGCGACGCGAATGCGCTTTTAGTCGCCATAGATACTGTCGCCGCCGAAAGCGGCGATTCCTCTCTCTCTCGATGAACTTCGCAAGAATTTTTCGCACGTAGCTGCCCTCGCAAACATCAAAACTTTCCAAAATCCAAGCGGAATAGAGCGCAACTACGCATATTTGCAACTCGCGGCGTGGCTTGCGAAGCATTTTTTCGCATATGCCGCCCTGACCGCGCTCGATATGGGCGCGAAGGAATACGTGGTTTATTTCGTTGGTTCTCATTCGCCAAGGCTCGCCAGCGTCGTCGAACAGACGTTTGAAGGGCGACGAGACCTCGCACTAGACGCGTTTGAGAGCGTTTTTCTTAATTCACCGTCTTTCGAGGCGCTCGCCGCTAGATTGCAAGTCGCCGTTGCCAAACTCGACGACGAAACAGGCGCGAAATGCGAACTTACTCGCGGAGCGGAGCGGATTTTTTCAAATTTCATCTATCGCGGCGCGGCGGAGGTTCGGCAAAGCCATAAGCGAGATTTGCGATTTTGCCGCACTAGCGAACAAAGAAATGGCACGTTTTCATCTTACTCAAAAACTAGGAAATCTGCTTTTTAGCGTTTTTAGACAAAAACCAGAAAACTCGGATGTGCGCACGCTCGTAGAGCGAATCGTGGCACTACCAAAAGTGCTCGCCGACGACCACAAAATCAAAATTCGCGCCATTATTTACACGCAAATAAAAATAATTTTTATCAAGCAAAGTCTAAACCCTTGCAAAAATTTTGGCGCGGACGGCTTTCCGGGCGAGGATTTGCGAGATTTCATTCGCCAAGTAACGATGCTGCGCACCATGCCCGCCAAAACTTCGAGTGCGGAAAAGGGCGAGGAATCAACGCAATCCGACAAACTTCTAGCGATAATGAAACCGCAAATGAAAAGTAAAGACATCATCGCACGCAACACAAAATTACTCGAAAAGTTTAAAAACTCCCTAGAATGAGCGGTTCAAATTTGAATATTCAAATTTGAAATAAATGCGCTCGCTTTTCAAATTTGAACGCGGTTTCGCAAATCGCGCAATTCGCCCGTAAATCGCAAAGTAGGGTAGAAGCGCGCGTTTTACTCGCAAACGCGCTTATTTTTCAAATTTGAATTATCTCTCCAAAATTAGCCTTAAAAAATCCGTTTAAGCAAACTTACTAAAAATCATTCAAATTTGACGCATATTTTTTACGCGAAATAATATGTGAAATATTACGCACAATTTTGCGTATAGCGCAATTAAATATTTTACTTCAAATTTGACGGATAAATTAGAAGCGCACAAAAAGTAAAAACACGCGCGAAAGTCCGCGACATCGTTTTTCGCCCCAAATAAAAAATCGGCAAAAAGGGCTCAAAAATCAAATATAAATAAAAATTTGAAAATTATAGTTTTCAATACAAAATAATAAAAATAGCTTGTATTTTACCGTTTTTACGCATTTTGGACAAAATCGGCGATTTAAGGTTTGAAAGTTAAATTTGAAGTTTTCAAAATCGCTTTTAAGCGTTTAGAAATTTTCTAAAATATTTGAGAAAATAAAATCCGATGAAAATCCCAACACAATCCGCGCAAACGTCCAAAAGCGAAAAATCACGATTTGGGATGAAACTTTGGACAATTTCGATTTGCAAGCCAAAAACAAGCAAAATCAGAAACTCGCGCGAAAATCTGAGCCCAAAACCGAGCGAGAGCGCGTCGTAAAGTGCGAAAAACGCAAACGCATGATTGGCTTTGTCCCACGTGTTTTCAAGTGCTGGTATGGCGCGCGTGGTCGTGGCAAGATATTCAATAATAACGATGAAGATAATAAAAAGCGCGCGGAAAAGCCATTTTTGCGAAATCAGCGCAAGCAAAAAGTCTTTCATGCGCCCTATTTTGTTTTTCAAATTTGAATCACACACGCTCTATCGTGGTATCTATGATAGCCCTAATACCACGCAGAAGCTCTATCGAGGCTTCGATTTCGACGCGGCGCGTGGATATACTCTCGACGTTGGCGCCCACGCTTATGCCTTTGGCAATGCCGTATTTGTAGAGGAAATCAAACATATCGAGGCTGAGCTGCACCGAGGTTTCGAGCGGGTCGGACGAGCCTAGCAGCCTTTCTTCGAAATACGCGGGCACGTCGATACCAAGCCAGCGCATAAAAGCGAGCGTCTTCTCGCAGCCGCACGGTGTGAAAGTAAAGATTATGGGCACTTTGCGTATAGAAAGCGCGGCGTAATCGTCGATGAAGCGTTTGGCGTTTTCGAGGTTATAGACGGCTTGCGTGATGAAAAACTCGCAGCCTTTGGCGACTTTACCGGCTACTCTAAGGTCCTCGTCACCCTTTTTTACGTGGCGCTCGGGTATGCAAATACCGCCCAAGGCGAGCGAAGACGCTAGTTCACGGTGGATTTTATAAGCCTGCGCAAGGCTTAAGCGCGGAGTGTCGTTTTTGGAACTCGCGCCCACAAAAACACTAATCAAATTTGAATTGTTCGCGACAAAATCCGCGAATTCTTCGGCACTATAATTGCCCACCGCCTTGTAAATCACGGCGTCGTAGGCTTCGTGTAAATATTCGCGCCAATAAAGCTCGGGGCGCAATGTGCCACAAAAATCAAAAGTGCGAGTCTCGCCAGTCCTGCCGCTCTCGTCTTGCAAATCATAGATAACGAGTCCGTCGATAGCGGTATTTTCGAGACGCGCGAGCTGTTTTTGCGCAAGCGCCCTCGCGCCCTCCTCGCTCAAATCCACCTTAGGCGGAGTAAGTCCGTAGAGCAATATTCCCGCCCTATTTTGCTTGATTTTTTCCTTTAAGCTCAATTTTGGTTCCATTAATTCAAATTTGAATAAATGGGCGAGCAATTCAAATTTGAATATTCAAATTTGAAACCGCCCCACCCTATTTCAGCCTTTAGTTACTAGCTCTGACGATTTTGACCGCTTCGACCATATTTTTAAGGCTTGGTTTCACCTCGTCCCATTTGCGAGTCTTAAGACCGCAGTCCGGGTTTATCCAGAGTTGCTCTTTTGGCAATACTTCTAGAAGCGCGCCGATTTGTGCGACCATTTCTTCCACGCTTGGGACGCGCGGGCTATGGATGTCGTAGACGCCCGGACCCACTTCTTGTTTGTAACCGACAGAGCGGAAGATTTTGAGCAATTCGTTGCCGCTGCGAGCAGTCTCGATACTGATGACGTCGGCATCCATCGCCTCGATGGTCTTGATGATGTCGTTAAACTCGGAATAGCACATGTGGGTGTGGATTTGGGTTTTAGCCTCGGCGGCGCTAACCGCGAGCTTGAAGCAATCCACCGCGAATTTTTCATACGCCGGAATATTGGCTTTGCGTAGCGGATAGCCCTCTTTGAACGCGGCTTCGTCGACTTGGACGATTTTGATACCGGCATTTTGGAGATCGGCGATTTCATCATAGATACATAGAGCAAGCTCTTTTGCGATTTCACCGCGAGGCTTGTCGTCGCGCACAAAGCTCCAGTTGAGGATAGTCACGGGACCTGTTAGCATACCTTTCATTATTTTTTTGGTCTTGCTTTGCGCGTAAGTTATCCAATCCACAGTCATAGCTTTTGGGCGGCTTACGTCGCCAAAGAGGTGCGGCGGTTTGACGCAGCGGCTGCCATAGCTTTGCACCCAACCGTTTTTGCTAAACGCGTAACCCTTCATTTGCTCGCCAAAGTATTCGACCATATCGTTGCGCTCAGGCTCGCCGTGAACTAGCACGTCTAAGCCGCATTCTTCTTGGAACGCCACGCAGTCGTCGATGTATTTTTTGATGTCGGTTTCATAGGCTTCGCGCGTAATAAGACCTTTTTTGTAGGCGTTACGCACTTGGCGAAGTTCCGGAGTTTGAGGGAAACTACCGATAGTGGTGGTAGGAAGAGCCGGCAAGCCAAATGCGGCGCGTTGGGCTTTAATGCGTTCTTCGTAAGGCACGTCGCGTTCAAATTTGACTAGATTTTTGACGCGGTTTTGGACCTCCGGATCGTTAATGAGGGGCGAAGTCTTGCGAGAGGCGACCGCGGCGCGATTTGCAGCAAGAAGCGCTTCGCCTTTTTCGCATAGTTTTTCGCCGTTTGCGAACTCTTTTAAGAGCCTGATTTCACCGAGTTTTTCGACCGCGTACGCAAGCCATTCTTTGATTTTAAGCTCTTCTTCGTATTTGAGAGTGTAAGGCACGTGAAGAAGCGAGCACGAAGTACCGATATTTAGGCGCTCTGCAGGGATTTGCTCTTTGATTTTATTTACGAGAGCAAGTTTGGCGTCGATATCGCTCGCCCAAACGTTACGTCCGTCGATTACGCCGGCAAACACGACTTTATCGGTGTTTGCTAGAATTTTTAAGGCTTCGTCTTGGCAAGTAGCATGCACAAAATCAAGTCCCACGCCCCAAACCGGAGTTTTGACGATTTCTCTCACCGCCTCGGTAGCGTGCTCAAAATACGTCATAAACACGATTTTGACGTTACTTGCAACGTTTGCTAGTTTGGTATAAACACCCACGATTTTGCCCGCGAGCG
>ONQI01000100.1 GCA_900319915.1 uncultured Campylobacter sp. | reverse complement strand
ACGTAGTCGAGGACACCGAGTGTAGCGAGGAAGAAATCAAATTTGAATTTGGCGAAGAGGTTGCCAACCTTGTAAACGGGCTAACCAAAATCGTCGCAATTCGCGAAGATAAGCTAGTTAGCTCGGATTCTAACGAAAAACTCGCCGCTTCGGCTTTGACGTTTCGCAAAATGTTACTTGTATCAATCGAGGATGTGCGCGTGCTTGTGGTCAAGCTTTGCGACAGGCTTCACAATATGCTAACTCTAGGCGCGCTTCGCCCCGACAAGCAAAAGCGAATCGCCCAAGAAACGTTGGTTGTGTATGCGCCTATCGCTCATCGTTTGGGTATTTCGTCAATTAAAAATATGCTTGAAGATCTTAGCTTCAAATATGTTCTTCCGGAACAATATGCCAAAATAGACGAGTTTATCAACGAGCATAAACAACAGCTTCAACTCAAAATCAACGCTTTTAGCCAAAAAGTAACCGAAAAGCTGCTCATGAACGGCTTTAGCGAGGATAGTTTCGAGATTCAACGTCGCATTAAGCATTATTATTCTATCTACCTCAAAATGCAACGCAAGGGTATCAGCATAGAAGAGGTTTTAGATCTGCTTGCCGTGCGTATTCTTGTGCACGATCCAAAAGATTGCTATCTTGCCTTAGGCGTATTGCATATGAGCTTTAATCCGCTTATTTCGCGTTTTAAGGATTATATCGCTCTTCCTAAACAAAACGGCTACCAAACTATCCATACGACGATTTTTGATAATAAAGCCATTATTGAAGCTCAAATTCGCACTTTTGATATGCACAAGACCGCCGAATACGGAGTCGCCGCACACTGGAAATATAAAGAAGGCGGACTTATTACGCCTAAACTAGATTGGCTCACGGATATCGGCGCGAAAAAAGAAGAAAACGACGTTGAAGAGCTCTATGAATACGCCAAAGATAGTCTTTATGTAGAAGATATCGCGGTATATTCGCCAAACGGCGGTATTTTCACACTGCCACGTGGTTCGACGGCGCTTGATTACGCTTATGAAATCCACACCGAAGTAGGGCTTCACGCGATGGAAGCATACGTCAATCGCATAAAAGTCCCGCTTCTAACAGAACTTCGAAACGGTGACATCATCCGTATCGTCACCGGCGAAGCGCCGCATTACAGGTGTTCGTGGCTTACTAGCGTAAAGACGGGCAAGGCAAAAGCGACCATTCGTAGCTATTGCCGCCAACGTATTCGCGAAATCGATACTCAAGCCGCGCTCGATATTCTTAGCGGGATTTTTAACGAAAACGAAGAAAAAATCAAAAAATGGCTCGAGGCTGAAAACTTACTCAAAAAAGTAGCCAAGGCCGCGACCGATTCGGTTTTTCTCAAAGACGTGGTTAACGCGATAAAAAAATATCCCAACCAAGACCGCCTTTTTGGCTTTGCGTCTAAATACGAGGTCAAAAAGCAAAAGTTTGACAACATCGTGGTTTATTCAAATTTGAATGTGAAGGGCACGGAGTTTGATTATTGTTGCAATCCTAAGAGGGGCGACGATATAATTGGTTTTAGAAGCGGGCACAACGTCATAGTGCATCACAAGCTTTGCGAGAGAGCGGGTAAACTTATGGAAGCCAAAACGCCGATGATGTTCGTTAAATGGACGCGCAACGCCCCTTCTAGGTACGAGATTATTCTCAACCTCGAAAACAAGCGCGGCTCTTTGGCCGAGTTTCTCACTTATCTTAGTAAACTCGGCGTGGATTTGGTTAAGATTACGCTAAACGAAAGCGACGAAGCCGACGACGCGGCGGATTTTTTCGAGATTATTGTAGAGCTAGGCGAAAATCTAGATAGCGGAGTGATTCATGCTCGCCTTGCCGAAAAATACAACATTGTGGAGTTTAAGTCCTTAAACGACGCTTATAAGGAGAATAGATGGTAGATTTTGACGCGATTTTCGCCGACGTCAAAAAAGGCGCTGCCGAAATAATCGGCTTTGAAAATATTTCAAATTTGATTAAACGATACTATGAAACGGGCAAAAATTTTTACGTAAAAATCGGCATGGATCCAACGGCGCCCGATTTGCACCTTGGTCACACCGTCGTGCTAAATAAAATGGCGCTTTTGCAACGCCATGGCGCGATTGTTCAGTTCCTCATAGGCGATTTTACGGCGCGCATAGGCGACCCTACCGGCAAGAGCGCGACCCGCAAAGTGCTCGATAGCGCCACTGTCGCCGCGAATGCACAAACCTACAAAGAGCAAGTTTTTAAGATTTTAGACGAGAGCAAGACTCAAATTTTATTTAACTCCGAGTGGCTTAGCAAGCTCGGCGCGGAGGGCATTATCGCGCTTACCGGTACTTTTAGCGTGGCTCGTATGCTAGAGCGCGACGACTTTACGAAGCGATTTAAGAGTGAAACCCCGATTGCTATAAGCGAGTTTTTGTATCCGTTACTCCAAGGCTACGACAGCGTCGAGCTCAAATGCGACGTGGAAATGGGCGGTACGGACCAAAAATTTAATCTGCTTATGGGTCGCCATTTGCAACGCGTCTATAACGTAGGCAAGGAGCAGTCCGTGTTTATGATGCCTTTGCTTGTGGGACTCGACGGCGTCAATAAAATGAGCAAGAGCCTGGGTAACTACATAGGCGTCACAGACGCGGCTAACGATATGTTCGCCAAGACTCTTAGCATTAGCGACTCCCTTATGTGGGAATGGTATAACCTGCTAAGCGACAAGAGCGTGAGCGAAATCGATGCGATGAAAAAAGCGGTAGAGGACGGCTCGCTTCACCCAAAAATAGCAAAAGAAAATCTCGCTCTAGAAATCACCGCTCGTTTCCATGGTGTTACGGCCGCGGAAGCGGCGAGGACTGAGTTTAACGCCGTGCATGCCAAAAAAGAACTCCCAAGCGAAATGAAAGAGTTTGAGGCGTGCGAAGGGATATGGATAGTAGACGCTTTACGCAAATGCGAGCTTTGCGCCAGCGGTAGCGACGCGCGCCGCTTTATCAAGTCAAACGCGGTCAGTATAAATCAACAAAAAATCACCGACGAGCAATTCAAATTTGAAAAAGGCGAATACGTGCTCCAAGTGGGTAAAAAATCATTCGCGCGCTTAAAGGTAAAATAATGAAACCGCTTCATATCGGCAAATACGAAATCAAATACCCTATCGTCCAAGGCGGCATGGGGCTTGGCATCAGCTGGGATAGACTGGCCGGCACGGTGAGCGCGGAAGGCGGTTTGGGCGTGATTAGCTCCGTTGGTACGGGGTATTACGATGGACTTAAATACGCCGAAAAACAAATCAACGGCAAGCCGCTAGACAGCATAAATTTTTACTCCACCGCCGCGTTTGGCGCTATCATCGCGAACGCCCGCAAAATCTGCGGTAACGCGCCCTTGGCAACTAATATTATGTGCGCTTGCAACGATTATTCGCGCATGGTAAAAGACGCCTGCGAGCACGGCATAGATATTATCATTTCGGGCGCGGGTTTGCCGACGAATTTGCCCGAGTTTACCGCAGACTTCCCGGACGTCGCTCTTGTGCCGATAGTAAGCTCGGCAAAAGCTTTGCATATCATCGCCAAACGTTGGTCTAGCAGATACGGTCGCGTGCCGGACGCAGTCGTGTTAGAAGGTCCAAAAAGCGGCGGACATCAAGGTTTTACCTACGAGCAATGCACCGATCCCGAATATCAACTAGAAAAACTCATTCCTCAAGTCGTCGCCGAGGCTAAAGAATGGGAGAAGGTGGGCGGTCATGAAATCCCCGTCATCGCGGCGGGCGGTATTTGGACGCACGAGGATATTTTGGCGGCCATGGCTCTTGGCGCTAACGGCGTGCAAATGGCGACTCGTTTCATCGGTACTTTCGAGTGCGACGCGGCGGATGAGTTCAAACAAGCCCTAATCGCTGCGGGCGAGGGCGATATCCAGCTCATCAAAAGTCCCGTTGGATATCCGGCGCGAGGAATTCGTTCAAATTTGATTAAACTCGTCGAACGTCGTGCGGGACCAAAAATCCAATGCGTGAGCAACTGCGTGACCCCTTGCGGTCGCGGCAAAGGCGCTAAAGAGGTCGGTTATTGTATCGCCGATCGCCTCTACGACGCTTATGCGGGTAACCTCGAGACCGGGCTATTTTTCACCGGCACGAACGGCTACCGTCTCAACGAAATCATCAGCGTCAAAGACCTTATGACCAAACTCGTCAATGGCGAAAATAACTAGGTTTTTTTGCGTTTTTGCGTGCGTTCTCGCTTTCGCGGCGGGGGCGTTCGCGCTTGATTCTAGGCTTGCGGATTTCGACAAGAGCTTTGAGACCGCTAGCAAATCTCGTAAAATCGAGCTTTACAACACTCTTCGTAATCTCTACGTGCAGTCTATCATAAACGACGACGAGACCCTTAAAAAAGACGTTCTTCCACGATTGGTAAAGTCTTCAAAAGCCCTTGGAATGGAGCATTCGCTTTATCAAAAGGAGCTTGACGCGCTAAAACTCACGCAAAAAAGCGAAAAGGTCGCGAGTAATTCAAATTTGAAAAAGCGGGAAGCAACCGCTCAAAAGAGTACCGCCGCCGTTTCAAATTTGAAATTAAAAATCACCGCCGTCGAGACTTCGCCTACCGAGCTAATTCTCACGTTAAATCGCCCGTTAAATAGCGGCGAACTCAAATATTTCGACCTCGGCGGGCAAGACGAGCATCGTCGCGTCTACAATATAAAGGCCACGCTCCCAAGTCCGCCGCCGAAAATCGGCAAGACTTTCGCGCAAAATACGCGCGTTTCGCAGTTCGATCCGCAGACCGCGCGCGTGGTATTTTCGACCAAAGTCAGGCAAAATATCGAGCACGAGACCTACGAAAACAAGGTTATTTTCAGACTCGCCGGCAAAACTGCCGCCGCGAACGAGAATAAAACCGCCGCGACTAATTCAAATTTGAAAAATACTGACGCGAGCGAAAAAACCACGGCCAAAACCTCCGCAAATACGGGTAAAAAGCCGGCCGCCGTGGAGCCAAAGCCTATGAAAATCACTGAAAAGCAGCAAAAAAGCGCGGGTTCTAGCGACCTTAGCGCGAAATTCCGCGCCTCCAAAATCGTAGTCCTCGACGCGGGACACGGCGGGCACGACGCGGGCGCGGTCGGCGCCAAAAAATTGCAAGAAAAAAACGTCGTCTTAAACATCGCTCAAAAAGCGGGTAAAATCCTAAAAAATCGCGGTTACAAGGTTTATCTCACGCGCGGAAGCGACCGTTTTATCAAGCTAAGAGATCGCACCGCGTTTGCCAACAAGAAAAACGCCGATCTTTTTATCTCGATTCACGCCAACGCCGCACCAAACAAGGAAAAAGCGCGCTCTATGCACGGTCTTGAGACCTTTTTCCTTAGTCCGTCTCGTAGCGAGCGTAGCATGAGCGTGGCAAACCTCGAAAACCGCGCGGACACCGAGGAAATGAATTATTTCACGAAAGTTAGCTTTCTCAACTTCCTCAACCGCGAGAAAATCATCGCTTCCAATAAGCTCGCCATCGACGTGCAATCGGCTATGCTCAAATCCGTGCGCACCCGCCACAAAACCGCCGACGGCGGCGTGCGCGAAGCTCCGTTTTGGGTGCTTGTGGGCGCGCAAATGCCGGCTATTCTTGTAGAAACGGGCTACATCACGCACGAAACGGAGGGTCCGCTCTTGGCGGACGAAGCATACGCGAACGCTCTTGCCAAGGGGATAGCGGACGGAATAGACGACTACTTTGCGAAAAATAAATAGGCAAGCTCGCCTTTTTTGTCATTCAAATTTAAATTACAATTTCAGTAATATTTCAAATTTGGGGTCCTAATTACGGATAATTTAAGAAATATTTTGATATAATACTTTCATAATACTTTTTAAACAAAGGATAAACAGATGGAGTTTCGCATCGAAAAAGACACCATGGGTGAAATCAAGGTTCCAAACGAGAAATATTGGGGCGCACAAACCGAGCGTAGTCACGAGAATTTCGAGATTGGCGTGGGTTTGGAGACTATGCCTAGCGAGGTTATTCGCGGCTTTGCTTACCTCAAAAAAGCCTGCGCTATCGTAAACAATAAACTCGGTCGTCTTGATGATACTCGCACCAAAGCCATCGCGCAAGCTTGCGACGAAGTGCTAGAAGGCAAACTTGAAGGCAACTTCCCTCTAGTCGTATGGCAAACCGGTTCGGGCACGCAATCAAATATGAACGTCAACGAAGTCGTTTCAAACCGTGCTATGGAGATACTAGGACTAGATTTTCGCAACAAAGCCGCGCTTGACGTTAAAGATGAGAAATTCGTCCATCCAAACGATCACGTAAACAAAGGTCAAAGCTCGAATGACACTTATCCTACCGCGATGAGAATCGCTTTTGTTTTGGAGCTACAAAAACAACTCTTCCCGGCAATCGACCGCCTAGCCTCAACGCTTGAGAAGAAATCAAAAGAATTTGAAAAAATCGTCAAAATCGGCCGCACCCACCTCCAAGACGCGACTCCGCTTACTTTGGGTCAAGAATTTAGCGGTTATGCTCACATGCTAAGAGCAAGCGCGAACCAAGTTTTGGCGGCTATGCCGTTTCTTGAGGAACTCGCTATCGGTGGCACGGCCGTTGGTACTGGTCTAAACTCTCACCCTAAGTTTAGCGAGATGGTTAGCGATGTGCTAAATGACCTTACCAAAACCGAGTTCAAATTTAAATCTCACCCAAATAAATTCCACGGTCTTACTAGCCACGACGCCGAAGTATTCCTAAGCGGCGCGCTAAACGGACTTGCGGCCAACCTAATGAAAATCGCTAACGATATAAGATGGCTTGCCAGCGGTCCAAGATGCGGTATCGGCGAGCTCAATATCCCTGAAAACGAGCCGGGCAGCTCTATTATGCCGGGCAAAGTTAATCCTACTCAATGCGAAGCGATGACTATGGTCGCCGCGCAAGTCATGGGAAATCACGTTACCGTCAGTATCGCCGCGAGCCAAGGCAACTTCGAACTAAACGTATTTAAGCCGGTTCTTACTTACAACTTGCTTCAAAGCATTCGCATTCTTAGCGAAGTTATGGTAAGTTTTGACAAAAACTGCGCTTACGGTATTACCGCTAACGAAGCAAAAATCGACAAACTCCTCCACGAGAGCCTTATGCTAGTAACCGCGCTTAATCCTCACATCGGTTATGCCAACGCCGCCAAAATCGCCAAAACGGCGCACCACAACGGCACTACGCTCCGCGAAGAAGCGATAAAATCCGGCATCCTTACGGCCGAAGAGTTTGACGCGTGGGTTGTGCCTGAGAATATGACGGCGCCTAAAGAATAAAGCCTACGGCTTATTTTTTAGGGGGAATCCTAATTTCGCGGGCGAGCAAAGCCCCGCCATTGCGACCGGGGTTCACTGGCCCTTGTAGCTTTATTCCTAGCCCGCCTCGCGGTGCATCCGCGCCGCTCATGGGGCGGTCTAGCCCCGCGCTTCGCGGGACTTGCTCGCTACCGCGAGCGTAAATTTATTTGATTTTCCCACTATTTATTTCAAATTTAAATCTATTTTTCTATTCAAATTTAAACTATTCGTCGTTGAGAGGAGTGCGAAAGCGCGACGCGGCAATCTCATTAAAACGCGGCGTAGCCGCACTTATGGCATTGTAAGGGGTTAGGAATGGTCTTAGGGAAGAGAAGGGGCGCGATTTCGCAATTTAACCCCCATCCGTCCTAAGAAAAAGAGAAGAATTATTTTGATTTCAAATTTGATTATTTCAATATTTCAAATTTGAATCGTCGCCATACGCAAAAAACGGTGCGTAGTTTACGCTGGGTTCGAAGCGGTGGTCATCTTCCCCCCCCCCCCCATTTTCTTTGTCGGCGGTTTTTTCGGGCGTGGTTTTATCTTCTTTTTCGCCGCGTTTAAACACGCTCACGCGCAAAATCGAGTTTTGCAGCGCGGTGATGCCGTGCAGAGCGTTGGGCTGTATTTCGACCATTTCAAAAGATTTCATTGTCGTGAGCGCACCGTCCATCGTAAACTCAATCGCGCCGCTTAGCACCTGCATGACGTGATAATGCGGCGCGACGTGCGGATCGACGACCGCGCCTTTTGGCAAGCTCAAGCGCATTTCGGTTACGTATTCGCTGTTTAGCAACTTATCGGCGACGAGGGTTTTGAGTCCGCTTGCGTTAAAGTCTATTTTTCTCATTTATTCCTTTACTTAGTTGATTTTGTATTCGTGTTCGAGTCGTTCGAGGCAGCGTCCTATGAATTCGCGTTCTTTATCGCCCACCGATTCGCCCGAAAAGTAAAATCCCACGTTTTCGCAATTCAAATTTGAAACTTCGCGGGCTAAATTCTCAGTTTTGCCATTCGAATTCGAATGGATTTCCAATCCTAATTTTCGCGCTAAATGCGCTATTGTGCCACTATTTCCATCTACGAATTTCAAATTTGAATTAAGCGCGAGAAAATCGCTTTTGAAATAGTTAAAATGCGTGCAGCCTAACACTAGCACGTCAAATGGCGTCACGTTTTCAAGCGCGCGACGCAAATAATCCCTCGCCGCTTCTCCGCCAAACTCCCCGCGCTCGGCTAGTCTTACGAGCCCTGGAAGCGCGATTGTTTGCACGTTTTGGCTATTCAAATTTGAAAGTAAATCGGCAAATTTGCGCCCCTTTACCGTTACTTCGGTCGCCGCCGCCAAAATCCGCGCGCTAGGGTAAAGATCCAAAGCTAGCTTGACGGCGGGCTCCATAGCGACTATGGGCAGAGGAAACTCCGCGCGAAATT
>ONQI01000101.1 GCA_900319915.1 uncultured Campylobacter sp. | reverse complement strand
TTACGCCCGCGCCCGCGTAATCGTGCTCAGCTCGCGTTTTGAGGGGCTTGGCAACGTGCTTATAGAAAGCTCGTTTTTTCACTGCGCCAGAGTCGCGACGCCCACAGCGGGCGCAAGAGAACTCGTCGCAGACGGCAAAAACGGCTTTTTGGCGGCGGATTTTACTCCGGGAGCGCTCGCGACCAAAATCGCGCTAGCTATGGGCGAAGCGGGCGAAAAAGTCGCAGGGAAGGCTTACGAAGAGAGATTCAAATTTGAAATAAGCGAGATTTACGCGCAATGGCTGGGACTGCTAAAACGCGCCGGGGTTTCAAATTTGAATGAGGGCGAAAAATGAAAATACTTTTTGTCATATCTGCGATAAGAAACGGCGGAGCGGAGAGGGTTTTGCAAGCCTTAGCGAACGGACTTGGCGAGCGCGGGCACGAATGCGAAGTGCTGTATTTCGAGGAAGACCAAGGTCGCTACGAAATCGCCGCAAAAAAAACATTTTTGGATCTTTATTCGCGCGGCGGGCTAAAAGCCAAATTTGAAAAGTTCGCTCGCATTCGCGCCTTCGTAAAAGCCGCAAAACCCGACGTCATCATATCTTTTATGGACCAAACCAACATAAATATGATTATCGCGACTGCCTTTTTGCCTCGCACCCTCATCGCCACAGAGCACGTCGGGCACGACCTTTTACGCTCGCCTTTTTGGCGCCTGACGCGAGATTTTAGCTACCGCTTCGCGAGTGGGCTAACTGTGCTAAACCGCGCGGATTATGGTTATTATAGCTTTGTGAAAAACCGCGAAATCATACACAATCCTTGCTTTTTAAAAGCCCCCGCCACGCTGCCAAAAAAAGAAAAAATCGTTCTTAGTGTCGGCAGGTTAGAAAAGGTCAAGGGCTACGAGAACTACTTCCTCGCGCTCTCGCTCTTGCCTCGCGAATTGCTCGGGCAGTGGCGCGTCGTTGTTTGCGGCGAGGGAAGCGAAGAAGCCGCGCTCAAGGCTCTAGCGAGCAAATTAAATTTGAATATCAAGTTCGTCGGGCACGTAGACGTCGCCACGCTCTACGAAAAGGCCGCCGTGCTCGTTCTGCCAAGCCTTAGCGAGGCTTTTGGCAACGTGCTAGTCGAAAGCGCGATTTTTGGCTGCGCTAGGCTCGCCACGGCCACAGCGGGCGCAAAAGAACTCATAAAAAGCGACCGCGACGGGCTCATAAGCGATTTTGAGCCAAGTTCTATCGCTTCAAATTTGAAAAAGCTGCTTGAAGACGAGGATTTGCGCCAAAGACTCGCCGCGGGCGCATTGGAACGAAAAAGCGAGTTTGAAACCTCGCAAATCATAGACAAATGGGAGAAATTTATACAAAAATGCAAAAACTAAGCGTGTTTATTTACTCGATGGCAGGGGGCGGTGCGGAGCGCGTCGTGAGCAACCTTTTACGCGAGTTAGTTCAAAAATACGAAGTCCATCTCGTCCTAATGAACGAGCGGATTTTTTACGAGTTGCCCAGCGAGGTAAAGGTTCATTTTTTGGAGCGTTCCGCGCCTTTTGAAAACGGACTTTGGAAACTAATCAAACTACCGTTTTTGGGGCTAAAATACAAAGCGCTTTGCGATAGGCTCGGCATCGACGTGCATTTCGTGTGGATGAATCGCCCTTGCTACGCGGCGGGATTTGCTCGCATTTTTGGCGACCGACGTCCGCTAATCATCAACGAATGCTCGACCCCTAGCGTGCTTTACGCCGCGCCTACGATGAAATCCAAAATCAGTAAGTTTTTACTACGTTGGCTTTATCCAAAAGCCGATTTCATCTATCCAAACAGCATGGGAAATCTAGTGGATTTGCGTGATAATTTTGGCATAAACCCGGCAAAAATGCGCGTGCTTTATAACGCCATCGACCTTGATGAAATCGCTG
This sequence comes from uncultured Campylobacter sp., assembly GCA_900319915.1. GTDB lineage: Bacteria > Campylobacterota > Campylobacteria > Campylobacterales > Campylobacteraceae > Campylobacter. Next base: position 2,639 of record ONQI01000101.1, on the reverse strand, counting down.
AGAGAGCCTCCGAGCCTATCAAATTTGAACGCCCGTTTTTTCTTAGTGTGGGCAGGCTCGACGCGGGCAAAAATCACGAACTGTTAATCCGAGCTTACGCTAAACTTGAAAACTGCGACAAAGACTTGTTAATCCTTGGCGAGGGGCTTTTGAAAGAGCGTTTGCAAGGCGTGATAGACGAGCTAAATTTGAATGGGCGCGTGCATTTGCCGGGCTTTGACGCGAACCCTTACAAATATATGAGCAAGTGCCACGCCTTTGTGTTCGCAAGCCTTTTCGAGGGTTTTTCAAACGCTCTCATCGAGGCCCTGGCGTGCGGCGCGCTCGTGATTTCTAGCGACCACAAAAGCGGCGCGAGGGAGCTGCTAGGCGAGGACGAATGGGGCGTGCTCGTGCCAGTAGGCGACGAAGAGGCCATGAGAAAGGCTATGCAAAAATCCCTAGACGACCCGAATTGGGTGAAAATTTATCAAAAAAACGCTATCATTAGGGCGCAATTTTTCGGCGTGAAAAAAATCGCCGCCGAACTCATAAGCGACTTAGAGGAATTTTATGTCAAATTTAAATAGATTTTCACCGCTCTCTAGAGGTAAAAAGAGCGCGGGCGATTCAAATTTGAATAATTCAAATTTGAATTACGAAAGCATGGCAAAGACGGCTGTTTTTATTATTCTAGCCTATTTTTTCGCGGTGATTTGCCGCTTTATGTGGATTTCTTGGGCGAGCGCGTTTAGCGAGTTTTATTGGAACGGCGAGCTCATGATTAGCACCAACGACGGCTATGCGTTCGCCGAGGGCGCGCGCGATATGTTAGCCGGATTTCATCAGCCAAACGACCTGAGCTTTTACGGTTCGCCACTCTCGACTCTGACGTATTTGGCGGTAAAGCTCACGCCGTTTTCCATAGAAACCGTTATGCTCTACCTCAGCGTGTTTTTGAGCGCGCTCGTGGTCGTTCCGCTCGTGCTCGCGGGGCGCGAAATCGGCCATACGCGCGCGGGTTTTGTCGCGGCATTGCTAGCGGGCGTGGCAAACAGCTATTACAACCGCACGATGGCGGGGTATTACGACACCGATATGCTCACTATCGTGTTGCCGGTTTTTATCGTTTGGGGCATGGTGCGCTTGTTTATCAGAGCCGACCGCGCGAGTCTTCTTATCGCTTCCCTTTCCATGCTCGCATACCACTGGTGGTATCCGTCGTCCTTTTCGCTAAACGTCGCTTTCATTGCCTGTTTCGCGCTCTACGCCGCGTGTTTTGCTCGCAAAAAAGAGATTTTTGTCGCGCTACCTTTTATGCTGCTAGCGATTTCGAGCGGGCTAGATTTCGGGATTCGTTTCGCGCTCATCGCCCTGCTTTACGCATTTTTATACTTCAAATTTGAATTATTCTTTAGGCGTCAAGTCTTTTGGAGCGTCCTCGTCGCCGCAGGTGCGATTTTCGCGGCGTTTGGCGGACTAGATCCGATTTGGTTTTATCTCAAATTCTACCTTTTCAGAGGATTTAGCGACAGTTCGGGCGCGAGTTTCGCGTTTTTCAACGTCAATCAGACCATTATGGAGAGCGGAATCGTGCCTTTTGAGCTTTTTAGCGAGCGCATTAGCGGGCATTTGGCGACGTTTTTACTCTCCGTTGCGGGCTACGCGCTACTTTGCGTAAGGCACCGCGAATTTTTGGTCGCGCTTCCTATGGCGGGACTCGGATTTCTCGCGCTCAAAGGCGGACTTCGCTTCACTATTTACGCGGTGCCCGTAATGGCGCTAGGCTTTGGGTATTTGCTAGAAACCGCGTTAAATGCGGCGTTTAAAAGCAAAAACGCTTTCAAATTTGAAAGAATAAAAAACGGCGTGGCGGCGGCAATCACACTATTTGCATTGCTCCCGATACTATCTCACATTAGGAGTTACGATCCGCTCACGGTGTTTATGAACAGCGAAGTAGCCGTGCTAGACGAGCTAAAAAATAAAGCAGACCGCGAGGACTACGTGCTCGCGTGGTGGGATTATGGATACGGTATTCGCTATTATAGCGACGTCAAGACGCTGATTGATGGCGGAAAACACCTTGGCAAGGATAATTTCGCGGTAAGCTACGCCCTAGCTAGAGCCCAAGAGCAATCCGCGGCGATGGCGAGACTCGAGGTCGAATACACCGAGCGCGAGTTTGCAAGACCGTTTAACGAGCGCGCTAGTTCAAATTTGAAAGCGATGATGGACGATTTTAACATCACGGATCCAAACGAATTTGTGCGCTCGCTTGGTTCAAATTTGAAACTCCCAAAGGCAACGCGCGATATTTATTATTATTTGCCCGACCGTATGATAAATATTTTCCCGGTGGTAACTAAGTTTTCGCGCCTAGACCTTGCTAGCGGTAAGGAATTCGCAGACCCGCTGTTTGTCGTAAGCGAAAACTTCCGCTATACTGGGGGTGGCATCGAGCTAGCGCCGGGGCTATTTCTCAAAGAAGACGCGACGGCAATGCATTTTGGCGGGCAAAATTACCGCGTCAATACCTTCGTGCATACGCGCTACGAAGCGGGCAAACTCGCAAAGGAAACGCACAGCTTTGACGACGCGGCGGCTTTGTTTGTCGTGTATATGGAAGACTATGGGCGCTTCATCGTGATGGATAAAGA
>ONQI01000102.1 GCA_900319915.1 uncultured Campylobacter sp. | reverse complement strand
TGGTCGTTTATCGCCTCCGGACCGTCTACGCTTATGCTGATTATTCTCTCGCTAAGCAAATCGGCGTTTTTCTCAAAAACGTCCAAATACTCGCTTGTCAAAAGCGTGGCGTTTGTTTGCAAGGCGATTTTGTGATCCAACGAGCGCGTTTCATTTAATTCGCGAATGAAATTTGCGAATTCTTCAAAATATTTCGCGCTCTTAGTCAGCGGCTCGCCGCCGTGAAACATCCAAAGAATATGCGAGTTTGGAAACAAATCCACCGTCCTCAACACTATTTCTTTGAGTTTTTCTGAGGGCATATCGCTCCTGCAAACGTCCGCGTCGTTTTTTAAAAACTCGTAGCAATACCCGCAACGAAGATTGCACTTCATCGTGGGCTTGATTACTATCGTTTTTGTTAAGCCTGCGGGCGATTTATCGTCAAAAGACATTTTTAGTAGCCTTTGGTATATTCGCTGTGATTTCCCCAGCAGACGAAAAGAGCGCGTTCTTTGTCGTCTTGAACCATGCAAACAAAATCTTTGAGATTTGCGAGTTCGGCTTTGCTATATTTCTTTGCTTGCGCGAACTCGACGCTTTGAGAAACCGTCTTTCTTACCATAGTTTCCATATTTTCTCCTTTTATTGAAGTTCCAAATTTGAATTGCTCGGGCGAACCCGTAGCGTCAAAGGTAAACTAGATTTTGGATTTTATATGCGTATAAATCCGTATTATCATCTATATGCTTACATAGCCCGTTTTATCGCGCTTTGCGACTATTTAGACCGTCGTCGCGCGCCAAGCCCAAACGCCGCCGGCGTTCGGTATTTTCGCCTCCTTATATGGTTTTATTTTGAACAATCAGATTATACCAATTTTCATATAAATTTTTTCTAAATTTCAGTAATATATCCTTATTTATATTATTATATAGGGATTATTTCCTATGTTGATTAAAAAGTCGGTTTTTATATAATGCGAGCGTAAAAAAGGGGATAAAATGCCCGAGAAATTGACGCAACGAGATATAGCGGGGATACTAAATATCGACACCAAGACGCTTTATAACTGGCGTAAGAATAAGCCCGAACTTTATAGGATAATAATGCTTGGATTTAAATTCGACGAGTTGCTCGCGCACAGCGAAAAGTCGCTCGAAGAATTGCGCGAGATAGCCGAAGAAAATAAAAATTATAGGCTCAAATAAGCGAGCGATAATTCAAATTTGAATAGCGTTGGGAGTCGAGATTACCACGCGAACTGCGTTCGCTCGCAATGACGGCGTGGGCGTTTCAAATTTGAAATAGATTGCCGCGGCTCGCGAGCGAGTTTCAAATTTGAACTTCAAATTTGAAATCAAAACTCCAACAAATATTTCAAATTTGAATGTGCGAGGAGGTTGCAAACTATCGCGCTAAAAATCCCCGCGAACGCGCCCGCGACCATATCGTCGCCCATGACGCCAAGCCCGCCTTTGACGTCGCGGTCGATTTTGCCGATGATGCTGGGTTTAGTGATGTCAAGCAGGCGGAAAAAGGCAAACGAAAGCGCGGTCGCGAGCAAACTCCCGCCGCTCACGCTGATAGCTAGCCACACGCCCGCCACCTCGTCGATGACGATTTCGCTGGGGTCGTGCGCACCAATTTTGCGCTCGTAGTCGTTGATGATATTTATCGAGAACAAAAACAGTGCAAAACTCGCTAAGAAGAGCGTCTGGTCGCCTACATAATGATAGATGAAATATCCCGTAACCGCGCCGCCAAGGCTGCCCCAAGTGCCCGGAGCAGGCCTTAATAACCCCATATAAAAAAACGTCAAAAATAGTTTTTGCATAAAATACCTTTCAAATTTGAATTATAAATCGCCACTCGGCGAAACAATTTTTAGGATATTTTTGAGGTTGTGAGCGGCAGCGAGCGACGGGATAGGATAAAAATCCATCCTAGATGCCGTTCGCGCTACTCCTCGAAAATAACCAAAAAGCGCGAGCCGCCCTAGTTGAGCGAGGTGGTTTGATACAACTCGCCTAATCTTTTATAAAATTCCGCCTGCGTGTGCTTTTCGATAATTCCCTGATTTGGGAAAAGGTCGTCGTAGAGGCGTTGCAAGTCCGCAAACCGCGCGGGGAAAAGCTCGTCAAGTATCATCGCCGAGATTTCTTTGCGCATGAGGATAGCGGGCGGCATAAGTCCGTTAAAAAGCAGCTCTTTTATCGTGTGCGCGTGGTATTTGATGTGGTGATAGCTACCGTGAGGGCAGGTTTTGGTGCTCACGATAGTGCGGCAAACGTCGCAGTAGACGAGCTCCGGCATGACGATGATTTCAAGCCCCAAATCGCTCGAATATTTATCAAGCACGGTGTTTGCTTGATTGCCGTCAAAATACATACCGATCCCCGCGTGGTTTTGACCGACTACGAGTTTGGTCGCGCCAAAGTTTTTCGCGGCGATGCACTCTAACACCGGATTTATATGGTCGCTAAAAAGATACGTATGCTCAAAAGGCACGATAATAAGGCGGTTTCCGGCGATGAAGTTATCGCGAAAATAGCGCAACATTCTTAGGCGCAAAGCAAAACTAAGCCGCCCGTCGCTACCAAAAGTGCGAATGAGAAAAACTATCGTGAGGTCGGCCTTGTCGATAGTCATACGCACGAGCCGCTCGTGCATGCGGTTAAAAGGGTCTGCGGTAAGGGTGAGCACGGTGATTTTGCGCGCGCCCGCTTCACGGATATTTTGCTCCACCATTTCGCGATACGGCGCGAGATCGTCGTCGTAAATCTCAAACTCTCCGCTAACGCCAAACTCTCCCGCGCTTCTTTGCTCGCCCACGGCGACTCCGCGCGCTAAAAATATGCTGTTTTGCGGATTTTTTATCGGGTAGATTTCGCTTACTACTAAGTGCCCCACGGTATCGCCGTTCATCACGAGGTCGATTTTTTCGCCTTTTTTGGCGGTTTGTATGACTTCTTGATTGCGCTTGCCCTCGGGCGCGAAAGTGTAAGCATAAGGCATAGGTTCGCCTTCAAACCGCCCGTTTACTATTTTGGCCGCATCTTTTTCGCTCATCAGTCTAGTGTAGGGACCTAGCACGCGGTTTTGGATAAGCAAAAGCGTGCCGTAAGCCTCCTCGCTGATAAAAATGGCGCGGTTTTTACTTCTTTTTAGCGATTTCATAGCGTTTCCTTTTTTCCCAGAGGGATTTGCGCGAAATGCCTAGTTTGCGCGAAAGTTCGGTGTCGGGGTAGGAGTCTTGATAAGTGGCGATGACGAATTTCACGTATTCGTCGATAGTGATGATGTCGCGAGCGGGGAATTCCGAATAGTTGGCTTTTAGCTCTATACTAGAAAAACCAGCTAGGCTTAGCGTAGAGGCGCAGGAGACGACGAGATTTTTTTTGTTGGCGAGAGCCAAAATATTTTTTTGCGTTTCTTCTTCTAAGGTATCAAATTTGGAGATAAAAACAAGCGTCGCGCCACCGGCGGTGCTAATCAAATTTGAAATATTTTCGTCTCCGGCTTCGATGTATAGATAAGCAAGCCCGCGCTCTTTTGCCAGCGAAAAAACGAAAACGCCCGCCACGTCGTAACTTTTTGAAACAAGCTCGAGGGGAAATTTGAATTTTTTATCCTTCGCAGACTCGACTTCGTAGCCTTTGGTGAGGGATTTGATGAAGCGTTCAAAACTGCGATTTAATAAGTTCATTTTTTTGTAATTATCAAAAAGTTTTATTTTTCTAAGCAACTCTTCGATAATAATCGGCTTCAAAATATAATCGTCCGCCCCGGCTTTCATCATCGTGATAATGTCGGAGCTGATATAATTTATCATCAAAATGATAATTGCGTTTTGGTATTTTTTGATAATTTTGCCAAAATCCACGCCCACAGCGCCCGTGGAGAGCAGCACGACGTCGTATTTATCTTCGCTTGCGGGCGCGAGGGGCAAGGTGGCGATTTCGCAAGCATAGCTTTTGTCGGCGAGTTTGGCGGCGATAGAAGCGGCTAGATAGGATTCGTTTTCGATAATGAGAACTTTCATGCTTCTTGCCAGTCGTAATATTTCAAATTTGAAACCGCGAACGCCGCGAGCCCCTCGCCTCGCCCGGTAAATCCTAGTTTTTCAGTGGTCGTCGCCTTAATATTGACGCGGTTTTCGCTAAGCCCTAGAATTTCCGCGACCACGCGGCGCATCTCGTCTTTGTATGGGCTTAGCTTCGGGCTTTGGGCGACCACGGTAATATCGGCGTTGATGATGACAAAACCCATGCTTTTTACCTTGCGCACGGTCTCTCGTAGCAAATCTTTTGAATCCGCGCCCTTGTAAGCGGGGTCTGAGTCCGGGAAAAACTCGCCTATATCGCCGAGTCCCGCCGCCCCAAAAAGCGCGTCGCACAGCGCGTGAAGCGCGACGTCGCCGTCGCTGTGAGCTAGAACCCCGCGCTCGTAAGGTATCTTAACGCCGCATATTTTCACGCTAGCCCCCTCGCAAGGCTCGTCAAACTTATGCACGTCGTAGCCTTGCCCCACAAAAATATCGCCGCTTGGTTTTTTCAAATTTAAAAGCGGAAGTTCGTCGCGAAAAGTGAGTTTGCGCGCTCTCTCGTCGCCCGCGATGTACCACACCTCCCCGCCTTGACTTTTTATCGCGCCGCTATCGTCGGTGAATAGTTCACCCGTTTCTAGCGCGACGCGTAGGAAATCGGTTTGCGAAAGCTGCGGGGTTTGGATAAGACGCACGTCCTCGCGGCTGATATATTCGCCGTTTAGCGTCGCGGTATCGGCGATTTTGAGCACAGGAACGACGCATTTGGCTTTGTCCGCCGCGCCGACGAGACGCGAAACGAGGTCGCGAGGGATATTTGGGCGCGCGATGTCGCTCACCATCACGTAAGGCGCGGTAGCGAGGGCGAGGGCTTTTTTGAGGCTTTCTTGGCGGGTTTCGCCGCCGTGGGTAAATTTGAAATGCGGCGCGAAGCGTTTCATATAATCGCATTCTTTGGAAGCGATTATCACTTCTTTAAATTGATACGCGCCGGCTAGATTTTTAGTCGCGTAGAGCCACAGCGGGTCGTCGCCCACGCGTAGCCATTGTTTTTTGCAAGGGAGCCCAAAGCGCGTCGAATCGCCCGCTCCAAGCATTATCAAAGAAACTTCAAACAAATTCCGTCCTTAAAAAGTGTTACGAAATTATACGCTTTTTTCTTTACTTCATGTTTAAACCCACGTCCATTTTGACGTTTTTATCGCCTCCGCTCACGCTTTCTATCTCGCGGACGTTGATTTGCGCGTCCTTTACGCCGTGACTAGTGAGTTCAAATTTGAACTTCTCGGCGCGTCTTAGCGCCAAATTTGAAAGGTCTTCTTTGGCGATTAGCGTTTTTTCATGCCTTACAAGAGCCGCCTTAGCCGCGCCCTCTTCTTCAAACTTACCGAGATTTGCCTCGCCAAACAGCCTTTTTACAGCGTCCGCATAAGTGTCGCCGTGCTTGTTGATAGCTTCGGCGATTTTGTGCTCGACGCGAAACTCCGCGATCGCTTGCGAGTCCGCGTCCTCGTTATACACGGGCGCGAAGCTCAACACGAGCTCGGGTTTGTCGGTAGTGAGTTTAACAAAACTAGCCGTCTTCCAGTCAAGCGCGGTGGAAGTCCCCACCGGAAATTTGATCGTTCCGCCCTCGTCGTCGGCAAACAGCCCGCCCACGAAACGAAACGGAGAGGTTACGACGTCCGTTAAAATCTTGACAATCGCCTTAATCACAATACCGCCGTAGCTAAAATCAGGATCGTTCATATCGCCGGAAATCCCGAGATCCAAATCGATTTGGTTGTCGCTGTCTTTGAGAATATAAAGCGCAAATTTGAGCGGCAAATCAAGCGAAACGTCGCTAGGACGACTTTCGCCAAGCTCGATATTATCAAGGTTTATGTTATTAGAGCCCAGAAGTTTGCCGTTTTGGATAGTGTAGTTGATATCAAGGTTTAACCGCCCGCCCGCGAGCTCGTAGCCAAGGTAATGCTCGAAATAGCGGTCGATTGCGGAGAGTCCGAAATTCTTAAAGCGCAAACGAATGTCGGTTTGTTTTTCTGGATGAAAAGCATAGCCGGAGACAAAAATCTCGCTAAAACCTTGTTTTGGCAAGGAAGCTCTAAAAACCATGTTGCTACGACGATTTGAACGGATTTCGTTGATACTCGCGCCGATTCGCGTGATTTTGGTATGAAAGCTGATATTGTCGTCGCTAAATCGCAAAATACCATTCTTCACGCCGATTTTGCGAAGAGTGATATTTGGATCTTTCGCAGGCTTATTGGCGGTTTTAGCGGCTTTCTTGGGCGCAGGCTTGGCGCTCTTACTTTCTTTGACGAGTTTAGCGAGATTTAGCTCTTGATTTTTGGAGACGGCGAGTTTGACGTCGGGTTTGACGACGTTTAGGCGCGAAACATTGATGTTGTCGCCATTTAAGGCAAACTCGGTGGCAAGCGTGTCAAAACCGACGACTTTGTCTCCGCCTAAGTCTTTGAGGGCAAAATTTTTGGCGTCTAACTTG
>ONQI01000103.1 GCA_900319915.1 uncultured Campylobacter sp. | reverse complement strand
CGATAGCAAAAATCGCGAAGGTTAAAATGGGATTTTTGTTGAAAAAATTATTATTATCGCCGTTATTAGGCTTATTTTCGTCGTTCATTTTTTTCCTTATTTCTTAAATATGAAGCTTTCCCATTCGTTTTTGGAGATATTTTCAACAAGTTTTAAATTTGAAAATGCGTCCAAAACGCGGGATTTATATTTATCAAGTATGCCCGAAATCACGAGATAACCGCCCGGCGCGACCTTTGAAACAAGGTCTGGAGCCAGCATAAGAATGATGTCGGCAATGATGTTTGCCACTACGACGTCGTAAGTTTTATCGCCTGCGCCGTTTACGGAGCCAGTCCAAATTTGATTTAATTTAACGTCGTTTTTCGCGGCGTTCGCGGCGGTCGCGTCTGTAGCTTGTTCGTCGGTGTCGCACGCGTCTACTTTTAAGCCCAACTTAGCAAGAGCGATTGAGAGTATTCCGCTGCCACAGCCTACGTCTAGAGCGGTTTTCAAATTTGAATCAACGTGACTACTAATGAGAGTAAGACACGAATTTGTGCTCTCGTGGTGTCCGGAACCAAAAGCGAGTGCGGGATCGACGATGATGTCGAGCCCCTCGCCCTTTTCTTCCCAACTTGGGCGAACGTAGAATTTACCAACCTTAATAGGCTGAACAGACTTTTTGTATTTTTCTATCCAGTCGATGTTGTCTTTGATTTGCATGCAGGTGCGAATGTCAATATTTAGACGCGAGGCAAGCTCTTTTAGACCGAATTCGAGCGCGCTAAGGTCGTCCTCGTCGCGCACGACAAATCCGCCCTCTACCTCTTCAACCGCCTCTACGCCTAATTCAAAAGCAAAATTTTTTAAAATTTCATTTTGCGAGCTAAAAACGCTTAGCTCGAAAAATTTGTTTTTCATGAGGCGCCTAGGACGTCTTCAAGTTTTTCTTTTAACACTTGTGGCGTGAAAGGTTTGACGATATAATTGTTCACGCCGGCCTTTAGGGCCGTGATAACCTCGGCTTTACCGCCTTCCGTGGTAACCATAATAATCGGCATGTCTTCGTATTTTTTCTCGGCGCGAACCTTTTTGACGAGTTCGAGACCGTTCATCTCAGGCATGTTCCAATCCGTGATAAGCACGTTAATATCGGCGTTTTCTTGAAGCAAATTCCAAGCCTCAAGTCCATGCTCGGCTTCCAAAATATCCTTGTGTCCAAGTCTTTGCAAAGTATTTTTGATAATACGTCTCATAGTAGAGCTATCATCGACGACCAATAACTTCACTATTTATCCTTTCTAATTTTGCATTCGACTATATTTTAGCGAAATTTAGTTTTAAATAAACTTTAATTCGCAAGTTCGTAAGCTTTTTTTAGGTCTAATTTGCCTTCGTAATACGCTTTGCCTATAATCGCACCGGCAATTTCCGGATGAGCACAAAGCGTCTCTATATCGTTCAAATTTGAAACTCCGCCACTCGCGATAACGGGAATTTTTGCCACTTTTGCAATTTCGCTAGTAAAATCCAAATTTACTCCGCTAAGTGTGCCGTCCTTACCTACATCGGTAGCGATTATCGCCTCCACACCCGCGTCCGCGTAAAGGCTCGCGAGTTCGGTAGCGCGAATATTTGAGACTTCCGCCCAGCCTTCGACCGCTACAAATCCGTCTCTCGCGTCTATGCCGACCACGATTTTGTATTTTTGCGCCATTTCGCGCACGAAATCAGGATTTTTAAGCGCCACGGAACCCAAAATAATCCTATCTACGCCGAGATTTAAATATGCTTTAATACGCTCTTCATTGCGAATTCCGCCACCGATTTCTATTTTCAAATTTGAATATTTGGCTATTTTTTCGACCGTGGCGAAATTGAGCGTATCGCCAGCGAACGCGCCGTCAAGATCGACCACGTGAAGTCTGCTCGCACCGGCGTCGGCGAAGATCTGCGCTAATTCCCAAGGGTGCTCGGAATAGATTTTAGCCGTATTCATTTCACCTTTTAAAAGGCGTACCGCCTTGGCGTCTTTGAGATCAATTGCGGGAATTAGCTCCATTTTATAGCTCCGTGAAATTTTTTAGTATTTTTAGTCCGTTTTCGTGCGATTTTTCAGGGTGAGGCTGAAAACCATAAACGTTTCCTTTTGCCACCGCGCTCACAAAATCATAACCATAATGGGTACGCGCGAGCACAAATTCTGGCTCGCAAACGGCGTGAAAAGAATGCACGAAATACAGATAAGTTTCACGCGGCAAGCCTTTATTTATGGGCGTTTCGCGAGTAAAATCGCAAACATTCCAACCCACGTGCGGGACTTTGAGTGGAGATGAAAAGCGGTCTTCTTCAAATTTGACTATTTTTCCTTTGACGACACCAAGTCCCTCGTGCTCGCCAAATTCTAAGCCCTTTTCGAAAAGCAACTGCATGCCAAGACAAATACCAAGAAAAGGTCTTCCGCTCGAGATAAAGTTTAAAATCGCCTCATCCATAGAAGCCGCTTTTAATTTCATCATCGCCTCGCCAAACGCCCCCACACCAGGAAGCACGACGCGATCGTATTTTTCAAGCGCGTCCGGGTCGCTAACAAGCGCCGTTTTTTCGCCCAAATAATCAAAGGCGTTTATCACGCTCCTAATATTGCCCGCGCCATAATCGATAATTCCCGTCATGCGGTCGCCTTATTCAAATTTGAGTTATTGTCTTTATCCGCCCCGTTTGGTTTGTGGTCAAACTCCGGCACGATTTCTTTGAGCTTGGCGGCGATAAGCTTTTCGTCCTCACAGGCGGCAAGCTCTGCGATTTGGGATTTGAGCAATTCCAAATCATACGCGCCCGAATGAGTGACAAAAATACTTTCAAATTTGGTCGCAACGTCGTTTTTGTCGATGAGCAATTCTTCATAGAGTTTTTCGCCCGGACGAAGACCGACAAACTTGATACCAAGCTCTTCTTTACCGCTGAGTTTTAGCATGCGAGTCGCAAGGTCCGCGATTTTGACCGGCTCTCCCATATTAAGCACGAAAAGCTCGCCGCCTTCGGCAATCGACGCGGCTTGAAGCACTAATTGGCATGCTTCGCTAACTAGCATAAAATAGCGCGTAATTTCGGGGCTCGTGACCGTAAGCGGCTCGTTTGCGGCAATTTGAGCTTTGAACTTCGGTATGACGCTACCGCTGCTACCAAGCACGTTGCCAAAGCGCACGGCGACGATTTCGGTAATGCCTTTCAAATTTGAATTAAGAGCGTAGAGCTCGCACACGCGTTTAGTCGTGCCCATGATATTTGTAGGGCGCACGGCCTTGTCGGTGGAGATGAGCACCACGCGGCGCGCGCCGTATTTGCGAGCGAGATCGACGACGTTTTTGGTGCCTAAAATATTGTTTTGCACGGCGCTTACGGGGTTAAACTCGCAAAGCGGCACGTGCTTGTAGGCCGCCGCGTGAATGACAATCTCGGGGCGATAGCGCGCAAAAACGTCGTCAAACTCGCGCGTATGCATGATATTTAACATAACTAGGCGGTTGCGAGGATCGGATTTGGTCGCTTCGTTGATTTGGTAGAGGTTATATTCGCTATGTTCGACCATAATGAGAGTTTTGCAACCAAATTTGAGACATTGCTTACAAAGTTCGCTACCTATCGTGCCCCCAGCGCCGGTTACCATGACGACTTTGCCGCCGATGAAGCTCTCGACCACGCTACTATCGAGATCTTTTGGTTTGCGAGCGAGCAAGTCTTCGATACTGATATCGTTGATACCTTCTTTGCCCCCGAGCAATGAAAATATTTTTATTTCTTTGTAGCCGTAACCGTAAAGCTCGTCATAAAGGTCTTTGAGTTCCTCCGGAGTGAGTTTTTTGGCGATAATCGCGGTCGTTACACCCTCGGAGACGTAACGCGGGAGCATGGACTTATCGCCAACCAAAAAGCCCTCTAAATAAGTGCCAATCATTTCTTTGCGCATATCGACAACGCCCACGGCGTAGTAGTTCGCGTAGCCGCTTTTAAGACCTTTTAGGACCTGAATGGCTTTGTTTGTGCTGCCAAAAATCACGCAAGGTGCGCCGACATGAGGTTTGCGAAAATCAAGCAAGACGCGTTTGAGAATGCGAAGCGTCCCCACTAACACCACGGAAAGCACAAGGTCGATGAGTATCACAATGCGCGGCATAAAGTCTAAATAATCATAATTAAAATAATAATAATTAGCTAAAAATACTCCGTAAAAAATCACCGAACTAAGCGCCATGGCAAGAAAGATTTTTCGCGCTTCATTTAGCCCGAAAAATCTCCACGGCACGCGGTAAAGGCGAAACGCCCACATAAAAAAGAGCTTGAGCGCGGTTAGCATAATCCCAGAAGTTATCAGGCTAGTGATAAAAATCTCAGGGATCTCGCCGCTAAACCTCATCATAAAAGCGGCGTAAATGCTAAATGTGAAAATCGCTATGTCGCAAAGAACGAAAAACGTAGTGCGTTTGGCGCGAGTAGCCTGAAATATCAAAGCGCTTTCCTTACGATGTCTGCTACGCGCTCAACCGTCGCGTCGTCCATACTGGCGCCACTTGGCAAACAGATTCCGCGCGAGAAATAATCCTCGCTAGTGCCACCAAGCACGCTCGTAGCGCCCGCAAACACAGGCTGCATATGCATAGGCTTCCATAGCGGACGACTCTCGATATCGGCGGCCGAAAGAGTTTCTATCACACGCAAATGCGCGCCTTTTTCACGAAATAGCATAGTCGTGAGCCATCTATTACCTTTGCTTCCTTCGACCTCGGGCATAAGCTCGCCCAAATCGCCAATCAAATTTGAATACAAATCAAATATTTCTCTTTTGCGTTTGACGCGCTCGCTCAAAACTTCCATTTGGCCCACGCCTATCGCGCCTAAAACGTTACTGAGGCGGTAATTATAGCCATAGTCTAAGTGTTCGTAATGCACGAGAGGTTCGCGCGCTTGCGTGCTGAAATAGCGGGCCTTGGCGACAAATTCTTCGTCGTTTGAGATAAGCATACCGCCGCCGCTAGTGGTGATGATTTTGTTGCCGTTAAAGCTAAGCGCGCCGCAAAGTCCTAAAGTGCCAAGCGCCTTGCCTTTATAAAATCCGCCAAGCGCCTCGGCGGCGTCTTCGATTACCGGGATTTCGTTTTCGGCGCAAATCGCTAGGATTTCATCCATTTTCGCCGCTTGTCCATAAAGGTGAGTAACGACTAGGGCTTTTGGCTTTTTGGGCGCGATTTTTATCGCTTTTTTGAGAAGCTCGGGGCTTAGATTCCAACTCTCGTCGCTATCTATGAAAATCGGCGTGCAACGCTCGTAAAGTATAGGATTAACGCTCGCGGCAAAGGTAAAAGTGCTCGCAAGCACTACGTCGCCGTCTTTGACTCCAAGCGTGCGAAGGGCTAGGTGAAGCGCGGCGGTGCCGGCATTTAGAGCAAGCGCAGCCCTAGCGCCGGTGTAAGATTTGATACTTTCTTCAAATTTATTCACGTATTCGCCAAGAGGGGCGATATAATTACTCTCAAAGACTTTTTTCACATATTTTTCTTCGTTGCCGCCCATAAACGGAGGGCTTAAAAAAACGCGCGCCATAGCGTCTCCTTTAAAAATTTTTGCGCGATTATAGCGAAAATTGCGATAAAAAAAGATTAAATTTGAAATTTGAAAGGCTGAATGAGATTCAAATTTGAAAGGCGAAGTATTTTGGGGCGAGTTTGGACACTGTGAACGAAGCGCGAACGAGACGGGCTAAACGCCCGTCGCTAGAGTTGCGAAGCAAAAAATCGTCCAAAAGACAAGCCGCTCAAAATGCGTTGTCAATACCTTGGCAAATCGTGTGAATGATTAGAATATGCATCTCTTGTATTCGCGCCGTGTCGGAAGCGGGCACGACGATATTTAGCTCGCACGCGTCGTTCATCGCTCCGCCGCCTTTGCCGCTTAGTCCTATGGTGGATAAACCCACCCTCTTAGCGGTGGCAAAGGCTTTTAGCACGTTCGCGCTGTTTCCGCTAGTAGAAATCCCTACCAGCACGTCGCCCGCGCGACCCAAAGCGGCACATTGACGAGCGAAAACCTCCTCATAGCCATAGTCGTTGCCAATCGCGGTAAGCGCGGAAGTATCGGTAGTGAGCGCGATTCCCGCAAGCGGGGTGCGCTCGGTTTTGTAGCGACCCGTGAGCTCGGCTGCGAAATGTTGCGCGTCCGCCGCGCTGCCGCCATTGCCGCAGATTAACACTCTACCGCCGTTTTTTAGGGCGTTTGCGATGATTTGGTTCGCTTTTGCGACTTGCGGGGCTAACGCGCTCATTTTGGCGACAGTTTCAGCATGCGCGGCTAGTTCGCGCTCGAATAAACTATTTTCAAATTTGAACATTTTTTATCCTTTGATTTTCGCGATTATCGCGCTCGTGCTTTTGCCCGCCACAAACTCAATCAAGCGCGTTTGACCCGCAAATTCGCTTCCCACGACCTCTTTGCCCTCGTAATCCGCGCCCTTGACAAGAATGTCGGGACGAATGGCGCGTATGAGTTCGCGCGGGGTCTCTTCCCCGAAAACCACTACGAAATCCACGAACTCGAGCGCGGCGAGCATTATCGCGCGATCGTTCTCGCAGTTTACCGGGCGACTTGCGCCTTTTAGGGCGCGCACGGAGGCGTCCGAATTTAGCCCCACGATAAGCACGTCGCCAAGAGCTTTTGCTTTTTGCAAATAGCTCACGTGTCCGGCGTGCAAAATATCAAAGCAACCGTTTGTAAATACGATTTTTTTGCCATCGCGAGGGAGTTTGAGGAGTTCGTCTAGGCTGGTTATTTTGCGCTCTAATCCCGTGCGCGTGGATTTTAGCGCCTCTATCTCGCTCCACGTCGCGTCCGCGCTTCCTACTTTGCCCACGACCACGGCGGCGGCGAGATTTGCGCTCTCTATAGCCTCGTCTAAGCTTAGCCCCTCCGCGAGGCAATATCCTAGCGTGGCTAGCACGCTATCTCCCGCGCCCGTAACGTCGAAGACTTCTTTGGCAAGGGCGGGGAATCTCTTGACCTCGCCTTTATCTAGCGCGGCTATGCCCTCCTCGCTAAGCGTGATAAGAGCGACGTCAAGTTCAAATTTGGACTTCATTTCAGTAAGAGCTAGCTCCACATCGCGAGCCGAGGCGATAGCGTGACCTAGGGCTTCGCTGGCTTCCTTGCGGTTTGGCGTAAGCAGGGTCGCGCCGCTATATTTAGCGTAATCTCTGCCTTTTGGGTCGACTAGCACGGGCTTCCCCGCCGCTTTTGCCGTTTTAACAAGGCTCCCGGTGAGCTCGCGCGTGAGCACGCCTTTGCCATAGTCGCTGAGCAACACGACGTCATAGCCCTCCAAAATCTCAGGAAATTTAGCCGCGATTTCATCGCTGCACGAGATATCGCAAACGCTCTCGTTGTCGATTCTTAGGACTTGTTGGTGAGAAACCATAATGCGAGATTTTTGACTGGATTTGCGACCTCTCTCGCGCAAAACAAGTTCGCTTTTTGCGCCGCGCTCTTTTAGCAAATCAAGTATTTCATCCCCTAGCGCGTCGTCTCCTAGCACGCTAACGACGCCAACTTTCGCGCCCAGCGCAATCAAATTTGAAACTACGTTGCCACATCCCCCCAGTCGTTTGCTCTCGCGTTGTTTGAGCACGACTTGCACGGGCGCTTCGGGAGAAATGCGCTCGCAGCTACCCCACAAATAGTGGTCTATCATGAGGTCGCCGACGACCAGAACCCTAGCCACGGATTTCCTCCTCGTAAATGCGTCTAATCTCCGGCAAATACGCCCTTATGCCCTCTTCCAAACTCCATTTTGGCTCGTAGCTAAGAGCTTCGGTCGTAGGCGCAATGTCGGCCTGAGTAAAGAACTGATATTGCCCTAAAAACGGATTTTTGATGTATTCGTTCCCATAATTTACGCCGATTTCGCGTTGCAAAATATCGGCTATATCTTGGAAACTTCGCGCTTTGCCCGTTCCAACGTTAAAAACCCCGCTAGCGTCGCTTCTCATCGCTAGTTCGTTGGCGCGCACGACGTCGCCCACGTAAATGAAATCGCGCAAAATCTTGTCGCTACCCTCAAAGAGTTTTGGCGCGTTGCCCGCGAGTATTTGCAAACCAAACTGCAACACCATCGAGGCAGTTTTGTTTTTGAAAAACTCGCCGCCGCCGTAAACGTTAAAATACCTCAGCCCAACGACTTGTGTATCGTGTTTTTCACGCCATTTGCGAGCGGTTACGTCCATCATGAGCTTGCTAAACCCATACACGTTTGCGGGGCTCTCGCCTCCCCCCACGGTTTGAGGAGCCGGAGCGTTGCCATACGTCGCGCCCGAGCTAGCGTAAATGAGCTTAGCGCCGCATTCGTCGGCGACTTCGAGCAGGTCGCTAAACGAGTTTAGATTTACCTTCATTAGCTCGTCTTGCTCGCCCACGGTCGTGTCCGAAATCGCCGCCTCGTGAAAAATCACGTCGGGCTCGAAATCGCGGATTTTTTCGATAGTCGCGCGGTCGCAAATATCGCCGCAATATATCTCGCCGCCAAATCCTAGAAGGTTTTTGAAATGCCCGAAACTGCGCAAATTACCATTGCTAAACGTGCGCGGGGAACGGAAACAATCCACCGCCAAAACTTCGTGCCATTCCATAAAGTGCTTGGCCAAATTCGAGCCGATGAAGCCCGCCGCGCCGGTTACTACGATTTTCATATTATTTCCTTTTGTAATTCAAATTTGAATTAAATTCGCTCAAATTTAGTTCAAATTTGAATTAACCGCCTCAAAAACCGCTTTCAAATTTGAATACTCCCCCACTCCCGCACCGATTTTGTAGCATTTGCCCACGCCCGCGGCGCGACCCGCGACCACGTCGCTATCCTTATCGCCTATCATAATCGAGCGCTCCAAATCCACGTCCCACTCGCTCGCGGCGCGAAGTATCATGCCGGCTCTAGGTTTGCGACACTCGCAGTTTGCCTCCGGCGCGTGCGGACAAAAATACACTCCGCGAATTCTTACGCCATTTTTTGCGAGTTCGTCCAGCATGTATTCGTTCAATGAAAAAAAGTCTTCCAGCGAGTAGTATCCGCGCCCAATGCCGGATTGATTCGTGACTACGAATAGTTCGTATCCTAGCCGCGAAAATCCCGCCAAAGCCTCGGGAACTCCGGACAAAAACTCGAAATCCTCCGCCCGGCAAACGTAACCGCCGTCGCGGTTTATCACGCCGTCGCGATCCAAAAATACGGCCTTTATTTTTTCCATAGACGCGATTTTATTCAAATTTACCTTTAAATTTAATATTTTCGATTTTAAAATTACGTTTACTTTTGATTTATACAAAAGGATTATAATTTTCTTACAAATTCCATTTCAAAGGATGAAAGATGAAAAAATTACTTCTAGTTTCGTGTGCCGCCGCTATGGCTTGCTCTATGGCGTTCGCCGCCGACGGCGCGACTGTATTCAAAAAATGCGTCGCTTGCCACGGTGCAAAAGCTGAAAAAAGCTACCTTAACAAAGTTCCTGTGCTTACTACCCTTGACCCTGCTATGCGTCTAGCCGACATGAAAGCTTACAAAAAAGGCGAAATCGGCGCGGGTAAAGGCAAATACAACATGGGTGCTGTAATGAAAGGTCAAATGGCCACTCTTAGCGACGACGACATGGCTGCCGTAAACGACTACATTTCTACCTTGAAATAATCGCGTTTCGCGGTTTATTTTGGGCGCGGGCTTCGCTTCGGCGAGGTTCGCGCTTTTTTATTTGTATTTCGCAGACGAGCAAAGCCCGTCTTTGCGCTCGGGGCTACCGCCCCGAAACCCCGCGCTTCGCGTGATTGTC
This sequence comes from uncultured Campylobacter sp., assembly GCA_900319915.1. Taxonomy (GTDB): domain Bacteria; phylum Campylobacterota; class Campylobacteria; order Campylobacterales; family Campylobacteraceae; genus Campylobacter. Next base: position 27,245 of record ONQI01000103.1, on the reverse strand, counting down.
CGGCTATGCGGACTAATTTTTTGTATTTTTGGTTCAAATTTGAATTATACCCTTGACGTGGCGCAATTCAAATTTGAATTATATCTTGGAAAATCTTAATGAAAAAAATCATTTTGGCTTTGTTTTTGGGCGGTGTGCTGGGCGCGAGTGAAATGGTCGTGAGCGTGGACGGCGCGAAGTTTGAGGGCGAATTGTTTGAAAACGAGAGCGCGAACGCTTTTGGCGATCGCTTTCCGCTATACGCGCGCATGCAGCCAGTCAGCAAAGACGGCAAATACTTTTATAGCCCCGAATTTATCCCCGGCAAAAGCGAAAAAATCTCGCAAATCCACGAAGGCGACGTCGTGCTATACGACAATCGCTACGTGATGATTTTCACGAGCGACTTCGCGCCGTCGCACGCCTACGCGCGAATCGGACGTATCAAAAACCCGGCAAACCTGCGCCAACTTTTTGAAAAAAATAAAGTAAGTATCAAATTTGAAAGAAAATAGTTCAAATTTGCCGTCATTGCGAGCGTGGCGAAGCAATCTCGCCTTCAAATTACCAAAAAAACGTTTAATTCAAATTTGATTTGTAGCTCGTAAATAGTCAAGATTGCCGCGCCCCTCTTGCTCGCTCGCAATGCTAGCGCGCACCCGTCGCGCGGGCGCGATGAGCGTTTCGCGGCGCGCTAGGGGCAAGAAAACCAATTATTCAAATTTGAAGCGTGGGGAATAAGGCGAAGCGATTTTTAGGCTAATTTGCACGCCGTGAAGCAAAAATCGAGCGTGAATAAAACAAAAGGTTCATCGTGCGAGATTTTGCAAATCCCGCGCGAAATCGCCAAAAAGCGCGAGCAGTGAGCGCGAGCCGCGCGCGAATTACTTTTTCTTTTTGAGATATTTCTCCTCGATATATCCCATTTCAATGAGTTTATTATAGATTTTGGCCGCCACCGGTCCGCCCGCGCCGCCGCCGTGCGCGCCGTGCTCGACTAGCACCGTCACGACGTAGCGAGGCGCTTCAAAAGGCGCGTAGGTCGTTATCCACGCATGCGAGCGTTGGTAGTATTCCATCGCTTCTTCTTTGATGCGCTTTTTGTCGGTTTGAGAAATGCCGACGACTTGCGCGGAACCCGTTTTAGCGCCTATGACGACGTTTGCGGGCTCGAGAGTGCGACGAGCCGTGCCGCCTTGGACGTTGGCGACTTCATACATACCTTTGCGGACGTATTCGATTTGGGATTTTTCAGCTGGCGTTAGCACGTCGCGGTTTTCAAATTTGACTTCCTCGCCGTTGACTTTCCACAAAAAATGCGGCGTGACTTCGAGCCCGCTCGCAAAATAGGCTGTGTTTTTAGCCACTTGCATAGGGGTTACGAGGAAATTGCCCTGCCCGATCGAGGTATTTAGCGTGTCGCCCTGATACCACGGTTGGCGCAATCTTGCGCGCTTCCACTCTCTTCCGGGCGCGACGCCCACGTATTCGTTTGGCAAATCCACGCCCGTCTTGCTTCCAAAGCCAAACCTTACCAAAGTATCCGTAATCACGTCTATCCCCACGCTGTGCGCGCCGCGATAAAAATACGTGTCGCAGCTCTCGCGCAGAGCGTCGACGATAGTCATATTCGAATATCCCCAATCGCGCCAATTGCGAAATTTGCGCCCGCCCAGTTCGTAATAAGGATCGCACATAATGCGCGTGGTAGGCGCGATTTTGCCGCTCGCGAAAAACGCCATACCCATAGTCATTTTCACAACCGAGCCCGGCGGATAGAGCGAGTTAACGAGCTTGTTTGTAAAAGGGTGATCGGGATTTTCCATTATTTCTTCCCACTGAGTCTTGCTGATACCTGTTACAAACGGGTTTAGGTCGTATTCTGGAAAGCTCGCGGCGGCTAAAATCGCGCCATCGCGCAAATCCATCACCACGGCCGCGCCCACTTGGTCGCCAAAGGCTTCGGCGAGGTATTCTTGGAGCTCCATATCCAAAGTCAGCACAATGTCCGAACTAGAAGGCTTTTTGTAAGACACTTGCTCGATTTCTTGATTTAGCGCGGTTACCCTAGTCTTGCGCTCGCCGCTCTCACCTTGTAAAAGCTCGTGATAATAGCGTTCTACTCCGCTACGCCCCATTTGACCGGTTAATTTAGCAGTCGGGTCGATTTCTACGTCTTTGAGGTTGGCGCGACCCACGTAGCCCACGACGTGGCTGGCGAGCTCGTTATGAGGATAAAATCTCTTGCTAATCGGGCGAATTTCGAGGTTTTCGCGGAAACTAAGCTTGGCAAAAGACGTTAGCATTTTGTCGTAATCAATAAAGTCGATAACCTCGACGAAATCTTGATTATATGGAGAATCGTTTCTTTTGTATTCGCGAGCGAGTTTCGTGGCGTTAAGATCGGGGAAGCACTCTACAAGCGCGGCGATTTCGGCGTCAATTATTTCTTGCTTTTTGATATGATGCTTAATTAGCACCGAAAAGCCTAATTTATTTACCGCCAGAGGTCTGCCGCGACGGTCTAGTATCTGGCCTCTGATGGGCGGAATTTTTTCCGTTTTTAGCACGTTTTGCTCGGCAATTTGCGCGTAATAATCGCCCGTTTTGATACTAAGATAATAAACGCGCGTCAAGAGCACCGTCCAAACCACGATGAGCACGCCGAAGGCAATTCGCATTCTCATAGTATCTTATCCTTAAATAACGCGGTCGCGAGTACAGACTCAACAAGAGCGAACGCGAGATAACGGTAATTTAGGCTCAAATGAGCCTCGTTCATCACGTAAAGTATCAAGTCGCTAACTATCAGCGCGCCCGCGTAGCCCGCAAAAACAAAAACGCCTAGCAAAAGTTGACGATATTTGAAATTTACGATAAGCCAATCATAAATAAAGTAATAAAAAACCAAAAACGCCAAAGCGCAAGAAAAGAGCATAAATCCATGCAAAAGTTCCGCAAAAACAAGAAAACCAAAACCTAAATATTCTCGCGCGGAAAGCTCGTCTAAGTCTCTATCAAGCGTGGCTTTTTGTATGACGAGATAAGCGAACATCACACCTATGAGCGGCGGCAAAAACTGCGTCGCGGCGCTCGCAATCTCGTATGCTACAAGCAAAACGCAAAAAGCGGTAAATCTCAAAGAGGATAAATTAGCGCGATCTCGTTGCATGTTGGAAAGTGTTTACATTTGACGCAATCCGACCATATTTTTTGGGCCGGGAGGTCGGTTTTGGGGATTTGTTTAAATCCCAACTTTTCAAAAAATTTATCTTGATACGTAAGCGCAAAAACTTGCTTAAGGCCAAGTTCTCGAGCTTCATCAAGGAGCGCTCGAACAAGCGCGCCTCCCACGCCTTGACCCCTATGAGAAGGAGAGACTATGAGAGAGCGCACCTCGGCTAAGGCGGCAGTATGGATATGCAAAGCGCAGTATCCTATCAAATTTGATTCCGCAGACGAGCAAAGCCCGTCTTTGCGGTCGGGGCTCACCGCCCCGCAACCCCGCGCTTCGCGTGATTGCCCGGCTATGCGGACTAAATTTTCGGTTTCCTCGCTATTCAATTTTGGACCTACCGAAAATGCGAGCGTATACGAGCGAATGTTGGTCGCTACCACGTCGTCGGCGCGAGGCAAAATCACCCCGGCGGCGACTTCGGGAGCGACTAGGGCTTGCATGGCGGCGATGTCTCTAGGGCGAGCCTTGCGTAAAATTACTTCGGCTTGATTATTATTCAAATTTGAATTGCTATTTTCAAATTTAACTCCACTCATGCGAACATACTCCCAAACACAGCTTCTCTAGCCTCGTCAAGCCCAGTTTTTTTGAGCGTGGAGACGAGCAGTCCCGCAGGGTCTGCTTTGCGAAGCGCGGCCTTGGCGCTTTGGTTGAGCTTGTCGGCCTTAGTGTAAATAGTGAGAATTTTTTGATCGCCGCGCACGAAAGAGCGCAAATAATCTTTCAAATTTAAATCCGCTTCAAGGTCAAAATGGCGAGCGTCTACGAGATGCACAAAACTGCGAATATGGGGACGATTTTTGAGATAGTCGTTCAAATTTGAATGCCAGTCCGCATGCATGGATTTGGAAACTTTCGCATATCCAAAGCCCGGCAAATCCACAAAAATCGCGGGAATTTTTTCGCCATCCCTGTCGAACGCAACCTCGAAAAAATTAATAAGCTGCGTTTTGCCCGGTGTGGAGCTTGATTTAGCAAGGCTATTGCGCCCGGTTAGCGCGTTTATAAGCGAGCTCTTACCCACGTTGCTACGTCCTAAAAAAGCTACTTCGCTCATACCAAAATCAGGACATAGCGCCAAATTTGGGCTGGAAATAAGAAACTTAGCGTCCGTGATTTTTATCATTTTTTGGCGTCTTCGACTTGGAAAATCATACGTACGGGCTGTTTATCCGCGCTATCGACGTGATAAGTGCCGTCTTTTTGATTGACGGTGATGCGGTTGCCATATACTTTTTTGTCGGTGTCGATTTCGTGTAAATACGCCTTGCCCGTAAGCGTGTAAGTCGAGGTCGCGGGCTCGTAAGTCGCCTCGTCGCCGCTACCGTCGTATTTTTTGCCATTGACGATGGCTTTCATCTTCACGTTGCCCGTGGCGACGTATTTTACTGGTTGTTTTTCTTTGTTAAAATATATGCGTCCGCTCTCGCTCGTAAGCTCGTCAAAATCGCCTTTTTTGATATGCACGCCGCCTTTTAGATCGCTTATGAGCTTGTTCTCATCGGCGAAAAAATCAGCCGTCGTGACCTCGACCTGCTCGGCGTTCAAATTTGAAAGCGCGAACGCCATAAACGCGCCAAAAATTATTAATCTTTTGTTTGTAACCATGCTTTTACCTTTTTAGCTTTGAGTTGTTTGGTATCTATATTATAATTCGCGCTCGCGCCGGTGACTTTGTCGGCGTTTTGCGTGAGCACGAAAGGCGTGGGACTACGAAGTGCTTTTTTATCGTAAATTATGGTTTTTGATTTGTAATCTACGTTTTCAAAAACGTTTCTATAATGCCCGTTGCCGTCTACGCGCATGACGTTGCCTTTTATCGTGCCCTTATCGCCGCTAAGAGTATGCAGCGAACCCTTATCGTCAATATACTCGCCGCTTACTTTTGTGAGCTCGTCGTATTTGCGATACCGCGTAACTACTTCCGCGCGGTATTTGCCGTGAGTCAAATTTGAATCCAGCTCGTAATTTAGCACGTCGTAAGCCTGCAAGTTCGCCACTTTTATATCGTTTGCGTCCACACTCAAATCGTAGGGCTTACCTATCATGAGAAAAACGACGCTCAAACTAAACATCGTTAAAATGAAATAAAAAATCCTTATAGCCAAGGTTCAAGCCATTTTTGTTTCAAATTTGAACGCTCGATGAGAATCTCGAGCGCTTCGCGCACCGCGCCGCGACCGCCCGCGTGATTTAGGCGTACGCTGGGTTTTACCTCGCTAACGGCGTCCGAGGGCGCAAAACTCACAGCCACTTTAGCGAGCAAGCGCATATCGTTTAAATCGTCTCCTATCGCGGCGGCGTTTTCCCAATCCAGCCCCTCGGCGGCTAAAATTTCGCCGGCTTTGGCAAGCTTGTCTTTCACGCCTTGAAAGCAATATTTCACGCCAAGTTCCTTCGCCCTATTTTCGACTATTTGCGAGGTTTTGCCCGTAATTATCGCGCTAATTTTACCGAGGCGCTTGTTCCATTGTTCAAGCGCAAACCCGTCTTTGACGTCGAAGCGTTTAAACTCCTCGCCCGCGTTGCCTTTGTAAATCCCGCCGTCGCTAAGGCAACCGTCCACGTCGAGAAATATGATTTCTATCATAGCACGCCCTTGGTGCTAGGTACGCTAATCCTAGGATTCGGCATAAGCGCACGGCGAAGCGCGACGGCGAACGCTTTGAAAGCGGCTTCCGCGATATGGTGAGCGTTGCGTCCGCGAAGTTTGTTCAAATGCAGTGTGATACGCGCGTTGCTTGCGAGCGCGGTAAAAAACTCCTCAACAAGCTCGGTGTCAAACTCTCCCACGCGCTCTTTCATTTCGCACTCAAAAACTAAATAGGCGCGGTTTGAAAGGTCTAGCGCGCATTCTACCGCCGCTTCATCCATCACGACGACGGCGTTGCCAAATCTCTCGACCGCGTTAAGAGGATATATCGCCTCACGCAAAGCCTCACCCAGCACAATGCCGCAGTCCTCCACGCTATGATGAGCGTCTACTTCGAGGTCGCCCTCGCATTTCAAATTTAAATCGATCAAAGCGTGTTTAGCTAGGGCGCTAAGCATGTGATCAAAAAAGCCCACGCCGGTGGATATATCGCATTCTCCACGCCCATTTAGCTCAAGCGCAAGTTCTATTTTTGTTTCTTTTGTGTTGCGAATTTTTTTTATCATTAATAATCTCCTACGATAAATGCGCCCGTAAAGTGCTTAGCTGCCACAAAATCGCGCGCTTCGTCTTCGCTTCTAAATCCTACTACGTAAACGCGGTAAAATTTCCCCTCATCGTCACTATATTCTCGAACGGTCGTTTGATAACCGTTCACATTGCTATTTTGATTTTTGAATGCATATGCGCCGGCTCTATTTCTAAACATACCGATTTGCACAAGGAAATTTCCGCTTGAAACACTCCTTACTTTTTGAACGCCGGCTCGACTTGTCTTGCCGCTTCCACCAGTAGAAGTATTCGTTTGACCGTAAAAGCCGACGATTTCAAGCTTCACAGGAGCCGTGCCAGTGCCTATCATCGCAATTTTAGAAGCGGCGGCTTTGGTCAAGTCGATGATACGTCCAGAGACAAACGGACCGCGATCGTTTATGCGCACTACGGCGGTTTTACCATTGCGCAAGTTTGTTACTTTGACCATCGTATTCATCGGCAAAGTCTTGTGCGCGGCCGTCATGCCATGCATATTATAAATCTCTCCGTTGCTGGTTTTTTTACCGTGAAAATCAGGTCCATACCAGCTCGCGATACCACTTGCGGTATCTCCGACAGAAACGGTAGTAGGATAATAAGTCTTGCCATTGACGACATAAGGGCGCATAGTCGCGGCTTGAGTTTTGGCCGAAGTATTTGGTTTGTTGCTCTTAAAATCATTGCTGGGATAATACGGCAATCTCACCGCACTACAACCCGCAAAAAGCAAGCAAATAGCGGCGACGAATGATTTATTGAGGGATAACAATACTCTCTCCTATATTCAAATTTGAATCCCTCATACCGTTGGCTTTTTTAAGCGCGCTCACTTTCACGCCAAATTTGTGCGAAATTCCAAGCAAGGTATCGCCCTTTTTGACCACATAATTCAAATTTGAAATCTTTCTCTCGCTCTTTTTGCCGTCTTTATCGCTTGCAAGCACCGCTTTGCCCGCACTCACCGCACTTTTGGCATCGAAATTAGCCAAAAATTGCTCTTCTTTGCCGCGCGGGATATAAACCGCGTAACTGCCGACGTTTGCGGGGATTACTCCTTTTAAAATATGGGGATTTAGCTCTTTTATGCGAGCTTCGCTGATTCCAGCACTCCTAGCGACGGCCCTCAGACTGGCGCCGGCGGGCACGTCCACTTTGGCAATATTTGTTTGAACGGGATTGTTAAATAACGCCGAATCTCCCGCGATGATGTAATTCACGTCTTCGGCTACCTTGGCGGTAAGTAAAATTTTGCGGATAAAAGTGCGAGTTTCCTTGCTTAGGTATTTTTTTTCCGGATTTATAAGCACGCTTAGTTTATCGCTACCAGCGGCGGCGATGGCTTTTTGGAGTTTACCGTCGCCGCAGTTGTAAGCGAGCAACGCCAAATACCATTTGCCAAATTTTTCTTTGAGGGTCGTGAGATATTTGAGAGCGGCTTTGGTCGAAGCTACCGGGTCGCGGCGCTCGTCTATGTATTTGTCTACGCGCAAACCCAAAATACGCGCCGAACTAGGCATGAGCTGCCAAATGCCGGCGGCTTTTTTGCCCGAAGTGGCGTGGTTGGCTAAACCGCTCTCGACAACGGCCAGATAAAGAATGGATTTTGGGATTTCGTTTTTGCCAAGCGCGCTTTTTAGCATACCAATGTGTCTAGATTGCTCCTCGAGCGCACGCAAAAAATGCTTGCGATTGGCGCTTGTGGAGCTGGCTTGCATTTCCAAAAAGTGCGGGTCTTTCATATAGCTCGCGTCTATATCGAGCTCTTTGAGGACTCTTAGCTGCGCGCCGTAATCGTCTTCATGCCAAATATATGCGTAAGCCGAAGTGGTGATAAAAAATGCGAAAATTATACTTAAAAATTTCATTTTTCTCCTTTAAATTTGAAAAAGTCTTCGGGCGTTTTCGCTCGTGATTTCCTCGATGTTCTCCACGCTAGAGTTTAAAATCTCCGCCATTTTAAGAGCGACAAGGCGTGTAAACGCGGGCTCGTTTCGCTCGCCCCTATGCGGGGTCGGCGCGAGATATGGCGCATCTGTTTCGATGACGAGACGCTCTAGCGGAATTCGCGGCAAAATCTCGACAAGTTTGCGCGCGTTTTTAAAAGTCAGCACGCCGCCTATACCATAATAAAACTTCTCGCTCAAATCGAGAAATAGCTCGCTTGCGTTAAAGCAATGCAGCACGCCGCCTTTCAAATTTGAATAATGGCGTTTTAAAATCTCGTGACAGTCTTCGTTAGCCTCTCTACAATGCACGATAAGAGGCAAATCAAGCTCGCACGCCAGCGCGATTTGATCTTCAAAACAAGCTTTTTGCGCCACCTTGTACACGCTCATGTCGCAACCTTCGGGCGGATTATAATAATCCAGCCCGCATTCGCCTACCGCCACGCATTTGGGGTGCTTCGCCCACTCGCGCAAAGTATCGCTAGAATAATTCGCGAGTTCGTCGGGATGCACGCCCACCGCAAAAAAAATGTTTTCATTCTCGTCCGCTATTTTAGCGGCTTTTGGTAAATCGTTGATATTAGCACCCGGAATGATGATTTTATCGACGTTTGCCGCGCGTGCGTTTGCTAAGACCTCGCTCAAATCGTTTTCAAATTTGAAATCGTCTAGATGGCAGTGCGTGTCGATTATCATGCGCGTCCTATTCGGCGATTTCCACGCGATTTTTGCCGTTTACTTTGGCTTTTTCTAGCGCTAGACCGGCCGAGCGGAACAACGCCTCCGGTTTCACGCTAAAATCACCGCTCGCGACGCCGATTGAGACGCTCATGTTTAAGCTAATTTCGTCGGTGATTTCGACTCTGTTCGCGCTCACTTCGCCGCGGATTTCGACAAGGCGTTTTAGCGCGTCCTCGTAGCCGATGTTGTAAAACTCCACACCAAACTCGTCGTTACCAAAGCGCGAAACTATGCCCGTTTTGCCCACTTTTCCCATGATGATTTGCGAGATTTTCTCGAGAGCAAGTTCGCCGATTTTGTAGCCGTGCTCGGCGCAGATGTCCGCGAAATTATCGACGTTAATACAACCTGCGGTGACTACACGACTGTCGACTGATTTTTGCAAATCGTTGAGATAGGCAAAAAAATACTCTCTATTGGCAAGGTGCGTGAGATAATCGATACTTTTGTATTCTTTTTGGAGCTTGGCGTGTTCGAGCACTTCAATGGAGTTATTCACGCGGCACACGAGCTCTTCTTTGGTAAAAGGCTTGCGGATAAACTCGGTCGCGCCGTTTTTAAGAAATTTTGCCGCGTCGGCGATTTCGTTTTGTTCGAGCATAGCCACAATACTGAGCTGGTCTTTTTCGTGCGTATCGCGAACGCGTTTGGTTAGCTCAAATCCGTCTATGACCGGCATGTGATATTCGCAGATGATAAATTTGATATCGGGATTGTCTTCTAGATACGACATCGCCTCTTCGCCGTGGGCCGCGGTAAAAACGCGAAATTGCCATGCGGTAAGAGTCTGCTTGATCATATTTCGCGACGGGGCTTTGGAATCGACGACCATGACTTTATAATTGCGATTTTTGCTGATACGGTTAATCATATCGAAGATATAATTTATGTTATTCATATTATTTTTGACGACGTAATCGACGATATTTTTGCTCATAAACGCGCTCTTCGTCTCCTCGTCCATACTTCCTGTTAGCACGATAACAAGAATGCCAAGACTTAGTACGTAGTCCACGATTTCGCCGTTTGGCGCATCCGGAAGATTAAGATCAAGAAGCGCGATAAAAAAGTCGTCGTTTTCTTCCAAAATATCTTTTGCTTCACTAAAACTGTGCGCCACAACGACATCCATATCGACGTTTTGTTCCATTTTTTTAGCTATTAGTTTTGCGAGCGCTTTATTGTCGTCTACGACTAAAATTCTCTCTCTCATCTAATTTTCCTCGAAAAATTCGTCTTTATATTTTAGCATTTTTAAACTTTGCTTAAACTTACGCCCAATAATTTTTTAGCAAATTGCGTCGCTTCCTCGGTGATCTTCTCGCCGCTTATCATACGCGAAAGCTCTTTTACACGCTCTTCGCGAGCGAGTTCGCGCACGCTACTTTCGCCGCCGCTTTTTTCCACCAAAAAATGATGGTGAGCTTTTGAACTGAGCTGCGGTTGGTGCGAAATCGCGAAAATTTGGTAATATTTAGCGAGGCGAAGGAGCACCTCGGCTATACTCATCGCTTCTTTGCCACTCAAATTTGAATCTATCTCGTCTAGTATCAGCACGCCCTCTCCGAAGCCCAAAATCTCGACCTCGCTCGCGATAAAAGCGAGGCGCAAGCGGTTGATTTCGCCGCTACTTAAATTTTTAAGCGCGGCTTCGTTTAGACTAATTTTTACTTCATCGCGCCCGTTTATATTCAAATTTGAAACGCCAAGTGCGACGCTAACTTTTTCCATATAAAGTTCGCCCAAATAACGATTTAGCACGGTTTCAAACTCCCCTAGCGCGGCTGCGCGAGAAGTCGAAATTTTTTCCGCCAAATCCTCGCTTTGCTTTTTGAGGCTTTCAAATTTGGCCTCTAACTCGCTTTTTTCAAATTCGATTTTTTCATAACGCGCGAGCTCTTTTTTGCGAGTTTCTAGCACCGCTAGGGCCTCTTCTTCGCTACCGTATCTTTTAACCAGTGAGTTTAGAGCTTCGATGCGGTCTAGGATTTTTTCGATTTCGTCGTCGCTCATCTCGTCGAAAGTTAGCCCCGCTCTAGCCGCCCTTAGCTCGTTCATCGCGTCGCTAAAAAACGCCCCGTCGATTTCACTCAAAGCTAGAGCATGGGTAACGGCGCTCTCGAGCGCAAAAACAGGTTCCGCGCGCGCCCACGCTTCTTCAATTTTGTCGCGTTTGCTAATACGTTTTTTCACCGCCAAAAGTTCGTCTAGTTCGCCCGCTTTTGGACTTACGCTATCGATTTTTTGTATTTCAAACGCGGCAAATTCTTTTAATTCGTCGACTTTTGCTTCGTCGGCATTTATTTTTTCAAGTTCTTTTTTCGCTTCGCCAAACGCGCCAAAAACAAGCCTAAAATCCTCCACTAGCCCTAAAAATTTTGGATTTTGCTTTCTTGCTATTTCGTCTAAAACAGCGAGCAACCTAGCGTTTTCAAACTCGTCTATTTGCTTTGCGCTGAGATATTTTAAATGTGTCGCGGCAATGTTTGCAAGCTTTTTTTTCGAAATACTTTGGTTATTAATAAAATATCTAGCCGAAGAGCTGCGAAGCATCTTAAAAACGTTAATTTCTTCGTTTTCTATACCGAATTCATCCATTTCAAATTTATGCTTCACGTCCGCTTCAATGAGATTTGCCTCGCTATCTTTGAAACCAAAAACGCTCAAAATCGCGTCCATCAGCACGGATTTTCCCGCGCCAGAGACGCCCGTAAAAACGCTAAGCCCATTTTCAAATTTGAGTTCTGTTTGCGCGAAACTCGGATGATTTTTTATATAAAGTCTACTTATCATAATGCCCCCATCTAAGCTTTTCTTTTAATATTCCGAAATAATCTCGGTCGGCCCTGTGGATGATATTTACGCACTCCGCGCCATATCCGACTTCGACGCCGTCGAAGTTTCGCATATCAAAAGTGTCTTGCCCGTCTATGAGCACCGCCACGTCGTCATTCGAGCGGAACTCCACGCGAAAATCGGACGGCAATACGAGCGGGCGTTGCGTGAGGCTGTGCGAGCACACGGGGGTGAGTGCGAAAACGTCGGCGCTCGGGTGGATTATCGCTCCGCCCGCGCTCATATTGTAAGCGGTCGATCCCATCGCGGAGCTCACGATTACGCCGTCTCCGTAGTATGAGTTGAAATGTTCACCCTCAAAATACGCGTCGATATGGGCGGTGGATTTGACTTTTTTTCGCATAAAGACCACGTCGTTAAAAGCGTGTTTGAAAGTGATTTTGGAGTCTTTTTTGAAACGCGCTTCGAGTAGCCTCACGCTTTCGACTTTGTAATCGCCCTCAAAAAACCGCGCTAAAAAACCGCCAAGCTCGTCTAGCGTAACGTCCGTGAGAAAGCCCAAATGCCCCGTATGCACGCCAAAAATATAGGCGTTTTTGCCCGCAAACCTGCGACACGCGCCGATAAAATTGCCGTCTCCACCTAAAGAAAGGACGAACCTAGGCTCGTCATAATTCAAATTTGAATTACTCTCCCTCCCCAAAGCCGCCGCGAGAGCGGGCTCGAAAATCGCATCCAGTCCAAATCCGGTCAAAATGCGCTCTAATCGCTTCAATGCGTCTATTTGCGTCGCGCCGTTTCTAGATACCACGAATACCGATTTTAAGTTTTTCTCTATTTTTTCCATTTCTTTTCCTACCCGCGATTTTATAAAAAAATTGCTTAAAAAAGCTCAAATTTAGGGCTAAATTTAGCAAACTTGTAATATAATCACGGCTTTATCACACGAAAGGAAAACCATGCGTAGTCATTACTGCACCGACCTTGGCGTGGCCGATATTGGCGCGAAGGTTCAGCTTTGCGGCTGGGCAAACTCGTATCGCGACCACGGCGGGGTTATTTTTATAGATTTGCGCGACCGCACGGGGCTAATCCAACTCGTCTGCGACCCGGCAGATAGCAAGCAAGCTCACGAAGTCGGCTCGCGCGTGCGCGACGAATACGTCCTACGCGCCAGCGGCACGGTCAGAGCTCGCGGCGAAGGGCTAACCAACCCTAAATTAAAAACCGGAGAAATCGAAGTCGTCGTAGACGAACTCGTCATCGAAAACGAATCCGCGCCGCTTCCGTTTGTCATCGGCGATCCAAACGTCGGCGAAGACGTGCGCCTCAAATATAGATTTTTAGACCTTCGCAAAGAAGACGCGTTCGCCAAATTTGAAATGCGCTCCAAAGCCGCAATCGCGTGCCGAAATTCGCTAGCAAAACTAGGATTTATCGAGGTTGAAACGCCTATGCTTACCCGCGCCACGCCTGAGGGCGCGCGCGATTATCTCGTGCCTAGCCGCGTGTATCCGGGCAGTTTTTACGCGCTCCCGCAAAGCCCGCAATTGTTCAAACAACTTCTTATGTGCGCGGGATTTGACAAATATTTCCAAATCGCGCGTTGTTTTCGCGACGAGGATTTGAGAGCCGATCGCCAACCGGAATTCACCCAAATTGACGTCGAGATGAGCTTTTGCACACAAGAAGACGTTATAAAAGTCGCCGAGACCTTCCTCAAAGACGTTTTTGCCGCATGCGGACACGATGTGAAGACTCCGTTCCCTCGCATGCAGTATAAAGACGCGATGGAGACTTACGGCAGCGACAAACCGGACTTGCGTTTTGGTTTGCCATTCATCGACGTAGCCGATATTTTCGCGCGCTCGACAAACGCGATTTTTAGCGAACCGGCAAAGGACGTTAAACGCAATCGCGCCAAAGCCATAGTCGTCCCTGGCGGCGATAAAATCTTTAGCAAACGCCAAATGCAAGGCTTTGAAGAATACGTCCGCAAATTTGGCGCGAAGGGTCTTGCTTTTATCCAAGTCAAAGAAGACGGTCTAAAAGGTCCGCTCGTTAAATTTTTCGAGCAAAGCGACGTGGACGAACTCGTTCGCCGCTGCGACCTAAAAGTCGGCGACGTGGTCTTTTTCGGCGTGGGAGACAAAAAAACCGTGCTCGATTATATGGGCAGATTTAGAATTTTCCTAGCCAACGAACTAAATCTCATCGATCCAAAACGCCTAGAATTCACTTGGGTGCTAGATTTCCCAATGTTTGAGCGCAATGACGACGGCACGTATTCTGCGATGCACCATCCGTTCACCATGCCAAACAACCCCGACGAGCCAGATATCGAGGACATTACTTCTATCGCTTACGACGTGGTTCTAAATGGCGTAGAGCTGGGCGGTGGCTCGATTCGTATCCACAAAAACGACGTCCAACAAAAAGTGTTCAAACTCCTCAAAATCGACGAAGCCGAACAAAGAGAGAAATTTGGCTTCCTACTCGACGCGCTCAGCTTTGGCGCGCCTCCGCACGGCGGTATCGCTATCGGACTTGACCGCCTCATCATGCTTGTAACGGGCTCGGAGAGTATTCGCGACGTCATCGCCTTCCCTAAGACGCAAAAGGCCGCGTGCCTTATGACCAAAGCGCCAAGTCCCGTATCAAAAGAGCAGCTAAGGGAACTAGAACTCAAAATCAAAGAAAAGGAAGAAAAATGAAAAAACTATTCCTCATCATCGGCGCTCCTGGTAGCGGCAAAACCACCGACGCGAGCATAATCGCGCAAAACGACAAAACTTACGCGCATTATTCCACGGGCGACCTACTCCGCGCCGAAGTCGCCAAAGGTAGCGACCTAGGCAAACTCATCGATAGCTTCATCTCCAAAGGCAACCTAGTGCCCCTTGACGTAGTCGTAAATACTATCGTTTCGGCTATCAAATCAAGCGACAAAGACCTCATCCTCATCGACGGCTACCCTCGCAGCGTCGAGCAAATGACAGAGCTAGACAAAGTCCTCGTCGCAAACGACGACGTAGAGCTCGCCGGCGTCATCGAAGTAGACGTGAGCGAAGACACCGCTCGCGCCAGAGTCCTCGGACGCGCACGCGGAGCGGACGATAATAACGAAGTATTCAATAATCGTATGAAAGTTTATCTTGACCCAATCGAGGCTATTCGCGGCTTTTATGGTGAAAAAGGCTTGCTTCACCGCATAAACGGCGAGCGCACTATCGAAGAAATCGTAGCGGATATGAAAAATCTGCTTTCAAATTTGAAATAAGGACGCAAAAATGGACGTAACAAAAATCAAAACCGGCTCAAACCCCGACAAACTCAACGCCGTCATCGAAATTCCATACGGCTCGAACATCAAATACGAACTCGACAAAGAAAGCGGCGCGGTGTGCGTAGATCGCGTGCTATATTCTAGCGTAATGTATCCGGCCAACTATGGCTTCGTGCCTAGCACGCTAGCCGCGGACGGCGATCCTGCCGATATCCTCGTCATCAGCGACTACGCGGTGCAAGCCGGAGCGGTCATTCCGTGCCGTCTAGTGGGCGTGCTTGTCATGGAGGACGAAGCTGGCATGGACGAAAAACTCATCGCCGTCCCAACCACCAAAATCGACCCTCGCTACGACGAAATCAAATCGCTCGACGACCTACCAAAAGCGACTTTGGCGCGTATTAAAAACTTCTTTGAAACCTATAAATTGCTAGAACCTGGCAAATGGGTGAAAGTAACGGGATTTAAAGACGCGAAAGCCGCCGAAGAAATCCTAGATAAAGCCATCAAAAACTACAAATAATCCAAAAGCGGCGCGAGTTTGTTTGCGCCGCAAGTTCAAATTTGAAATATTCAAATTTGAAATCCCTCTCGCTCTTACTCTATAATTCAAATTTGAAACGGGTCGTCGTCATTGCAAGTTCAAATTTGAATAGTCGGTTTTCTTATCCCTAACGCGCCGCGAAAGGAACGCGGCTTGGGCTTGCAATTGCGAGCGCGGCGAGGCAAAATCTCGACTATGAATTATAATTCAAATTTGAATTGAGCGTTTTGGTAATTCAAAGACGAGATTGCCACGCTCGTTTTACTCGCCACAACGCGCTCTCAACTGATAGCAACGCGAAGACGCTTGGAGAATGGGCGGGATAAGAAAAACCTATTTTTCAAATTTGAATTACACGCGGTAGAATTCCATCCCTGCCAGCGTTTCGCGGCGGGTGATACCGCGTTCTAAAAGCGCGTTCAAATTTGACTTCGCCGCTTCGCTAAAATTATTTTCCACGTCAAATTTGCTTTGCGGGCGGAGGGCGAGAAGTTTTTCGAGTTCTTCTAACGAATAATCCATTTTCTGCGCGAGCGGATGACGAGTAGCTACAAAAACGGGCGCGGCGGTAATTAACCTGGCTAGCTCTCTAAGTCGCTCTTCGCTCACGCCCCCTACGTCGTAAGCCGGCGGTCGATCGAGCGTGGAAATA
This sequence comes from uncultured Campylobacter sp., assembly GCA_900319915.1. Lineage (GTDB taxonomy): Bacteria > Campylobacterota > Campylobacteria > Campylobacterales > Campylobacteraceae > Campylobacter. The sequence goes on along the minus strand of ONQI01000103.1, from coordinate 10,876 downwards.
TCGATTCTATCAGGTTTTATTCTCGCAAACGCTTCGTTTAACGCACTAAACTCAGCTTCAGTATCGTTAAATCCAGCGAGTACCAGCGTCTCCATGACAAGCTCGCCGCGAAATTCCGCGCGGAACTTCGCCATACCCTCTATAATTTTGCTCAAATCGTAATTTTCAAGCCCTCTATCGATACGGCGAAAAGTCTTTGCAACCGCGCTATCAAGGCTAAATTTGACTATGTCGAGCCCTTTTAACGCCGCAAGCCGCTCCGGATAAAGCGCGACTGTGCCATTGGAGAGAATGAGCGTCTTTTGAGTGGTTTTGAGTTCGTTTACGCGCGCGACTAGCTCTTTCAAATTTGGATACAAAGTCGGTTCGCCCTTCGCGGTAAGAGTGATAACGTCGATGTTTGGGAACTCTTCAAGCGCTGTTTTTAGCTCGCGGGCGACCTCGGCGACGGTCGGCGGATTTTCTATCGCGTCCTTAACTCTACCCTTGCCAAGCTCGCAATAAAGACAGTCAAAGTTACAGCATTTCGCCCCCGGGCTCAAATCCACGCCCAGCGACGCGCCAAAGCGGCGCGAACTCACCGGGCCGAAAATATATTTCATTTGCAGTATTTCGCAGACGTCTTGCGCACGTAGTCGATAAAATATTTGGCGTTTTCTACCGGGACGTCCGGCAAAATGCCGTGACCGAGGTTGAAAATATGGCGTTTGCCGCGCATGACGCTTAGCACGCTATCGACGCCCTCTTCTATAGCGAGCGTATCGTAAAGGCGAGTCGGCTCCATATTGCCTTGAAGCACGTAGTCTGCGCCAAGAGCTTCTTTGGCGGCTTTCATCGGCGTTCCCCAATCCACGCCAAATACGTCGAAGTGGCCTTTCAAATTTGAAATATACGCGCCCACGCCTTTTGGGAAAGCTATGACCGGCACGCCCGGGTGGTTTTCTTTGACGTGCGCGCAAAGCTCGTCAAGATAGCTAAATCCGAACTCCAAATAAGCGCTTTCTTCAAGCGCGCCCGCCCAACTATCAAAAATCTGCACGGCGTTTACGCCCGCTTTGATTTGCTCGTCGAGGAAACCTTTGAGCGCGTTTGTGACTTTGCGCAAAATCGAGTGCAAAAGTTGGGGGTTTTGGTAAAGCATTTTTTTGACGACGGTGTAGGTCTTCGTGCCTCGCCCCTCGACCATGTAAGTCGCAAGCGTCCAAGGCGCGCCGCAAAAACCGATGAGCGCTTTATCGGGGTTCAAATTTGAACGCGCGATTTTGATCGCGTCATACATATAGTCTAGCTTTTCGACGGCGCGCTCGCCTTTTAGTCTGTCGAGATCTTCTAGGCTCGCGATAGGCGCGTCAAATATCGGACCGACGCCGGCTTCAAAACGCAAGCCCATACCCATTTCAAGGGGCACCACAAGAATATCGCTAAAAATAATCGCCGCGTCCACATCCAGTGCGCGCACCGGTTGGAGCGTGGCTTCGGCGGCTTTCTCGCTATCGCGGCAAAACGCGACAAAATCGCTAGTGCTGGCGCGGAGAGCGCGGTATTCGGGCAAATAACGCCCCGCTTGCCTCATCATCCACACAGGCGTGTATGGAGTGGGTTTACCATAGCATGCGTCGACGAAAATCATGCTTGCTCTTCTTGATTTTTGCACCAAATTTGAGCGATGCGCACGGCGTTTGTAGCCGCTCCGACGCGGATTTGATCGGCGGCGCACCAAAGATGCAAAATGTTGCTTTGATAATTATCTACGCGTATGCGACCCACGTAGGTTTCGTTTGTATCGCTCGCCCAAATCGGCATAGGATAGATATTTTTGCTAGGATCGTCTTGGACTACGACGCTAGGAGCGTGAGAAAGGACTTCTCTAGCGGCCTCTGCGGTGACGTCGCGTTCGAAAACGATGGTAATCGCCTCGCTGTGGCTGCGAAGTACCGGCACGCGCACGCAAGTAGCGCTAACTTCCATTTTTTTGTGAAGAATTTTTTGGGTTTCATTAACCATTTTCATTTCTTCTTTGGTGTAGCCGTTGTCTTGAAATACGTCGATATGCGGAATCACGTTTAGCGCGATTTGGTGCGCGAATGCCTTTGGCTCGCACTCGTCGAGCTTGAACTCGAAGAATTTTTGCATCTGCAAAACGAGCTCTTCCATACCCTTGTGACCCGCGCCGCTAGTGGCTTGATAAGTGCTCACGTCTACGCGGCGAATGCCAAACGCGTCGTTGAGCGGTTTGAGAACTTGCACCATTTGAATAGTTGAGCAGTTAGGGTTGGCGATAATGCCTTTGTTTGTCCACTGCGCGACGTCGCCTGGATTACACTCTGGGACGACTAATGGAACCTCGGGATCCATACGGAAGTGGCTTGTGTTGTCAATGACGACCGCTCCGCTAGCGGCCGCCAACGGCGCGTAATGCGCGCTCACGCTGCCGCCCGCGCTAAAAAACGCGATATCGACATCGTGCTCTTCAAAAACAGTGTCGGTGAGAAGGGCGACTTTGTATTTTTTGCCGCCAAACTCTATTTCACTGCCCGCGCTGCGTTCGCTCGCAAGCGGCAATAAATCCGCGACGGGGAAGTTCATCTCGCCCAAAACCCTAAAAATCTCCTCGCCCACGGCACCTGTTGCACCCACGACGGCGACGTTGTATTTTCTCATCTAGCGTCCTTTGAAAGTAAAATTGGCGTATTTTAGCGAAAAATTGCTTAATAATTCAAATTTGAACCGTTCAAATTTGAATTAATCCAAACGCGTAAACCGCCATACCAAAAACGGCGAGAAAAACCGCGAGCCATTTAAATTTGATAGCGGGCAATAAAAGAGCGTTAAACGCCCAAAAAATCAAAGGATGAACGCTGATTTGCGCGCTAGAACTCGCAAGCGGGATGAAGCGCAGCAAATACTCGTCTAGCAAATCGCCCCGCCCCAAAAGGTGGAGCGCGATTTCAAGCGGGTAAAACACGCTAAACGCGTATCCTAGCGGTATCACGGAAAGCTGAAAAACGCCCGCGGGATGAAAAAAGTAATAAACGGGCACGTTCATCGCGCTAAACACGAAAAGTTCGAGCAAGAGAGTGTGAGCAAGCATTTTTGGCGCGCTTTCAAGGTCTCTCGCATCGCCAAAATGGTGGATATAGAGAAAAATGAAAAACACCCCTAGAGCCGAAAAATAAAATCCTATCGAAAAAAGCAGGCTCGGATTAAACGCGAGCGCGAGAGCGGCGCAAACAAAGAGATTTTCAAATTTGAAAACGCCAAGACCGCGCGCCAAAAAGAAAAACCCGACAACTCCCATGAGGTAAGAGCGTAGAAAACTTGGCGTAAAGTCCAAAATCCAAAGATAAAATCCCGCGCAAGCAAGAATGAAAAAACTAAGGTCGAAATTCGCGTCGCGCCATGGGAAATAGCGGCTCTGCAAGGCTCGGTAAGGCGGGCGCAAAATAAAAAACGCTATGGCAAAAAGCAGACCCAGGTGAAAGCCGCTAATGCTAATTATATGCGCCACGCCCCAGTTCGTAACGTCCGCGCGAAGCTCACGAGAGACGGGCGCGGCGAGAAAGAGAGCCGCGAAGAGTTCTTTCATCTTTGGGTTTTCGTGCCGGGCGGCAACCAAATCGTAAAGTCGCTCGCGAACGCCCTTTTTAAGAGGCGCGGCGCGAAGTTTGTAGCTTGGCATATAAAAGGTCTTTTTAAGATACTCCGCAAAACTCACGCCCGAAGTGTCCGCGACGAGGGTAACGGCGGCGGCGGAGAAGTTTTTGCGTCTCGTGGTAGTGTAAAAATCAAACCCGTCCGCGCGAAGTTTGAGCACGCGGTAATCGCTCTTAGCGCCATTTTTGACGTAGTTAAGAAGGACTTTTGCCGTAATTTCCACGCGCCCATCGGCGACAAACTTTTCAAATTTGAAATATTCCCACGTCACGTTCGCGGCGAAAATCGCCAAACAAACGCCGATGAAAATTGCTATTTCAAATTTACTTTCAAATAATTTCATTTCAAATTTGAATTAGCGAAAACTTTCGCGGTAAAGGTTTTTGCGCAAAAGCCAAGTCGCCCACATTAACGCGCCGAAGCCTTGTTATAACTTATGTAATCCGAAATTATCAAATATTTTTGTTTTAAAAACGAATTTTGCGTCCCAATTAAGTCGTTGCGAGCGTTAAGCAAGTCTTTTAACTCCGTGCGGCCGGCGTCGTATTTGCGCTCGTAAAGTTCCACTATTTTCTCATTTTCGGCTAAAATTTTTTCTAGATTTTCGAGATCGGCGCGGTCGATTTCATAATACGCGCCATATTTTATCGCCTCGTTTATCGCGTTTTTGAGCGTTTTTTCATAGGTCGCGCGAAGCCCCTCGAACGCATACTCGCTGACTTTTAGCTTGTTTTTGAGTCTGAAATAATCTAAAAAAGGCAGTTTTACGCTAAAATTGCCGCTAAGCAGATTAAAACCAAAACTCTTACTAAACTTCTCGTCGCTATCGCCGAGCGAGCCGCCCACGGTAATGCTAGGATAAAACGCCTTTTGCGCCCCTCGGTAATCGTAAAACGCGGCGTTTAGCGCGGCCAAAGCGGCGTTCACGTCGGGACGACGCGCGATTCGCCCCTCAAAATCCTCGATAAAATCAAATTTAACCTCGCCTCCCTCGCCTATTTCAAATTTGAAATCCAAATCCTCTAAATTAAAATCCAAAATTCCAAGCTCGTCGAAACGCTCGGAATTTCTCGTTAGATTATTTAGAGTCTCATAGCTCGTCTCGAGATTGCGACGGGCGGCAAGTAGGTTATTTTCTACGTTTAGCATATTTTGGCGACTTTGGCGCACGGCCAAAAACTCCTCTTTGCCAAGAGTATATTTTTGATTTACAAGCGCGTCGAGTTCGCGCAAGTTATTCAAATTTGAATTAAGATTGCGGATTTGGTCGTTGAGATATAAAATATGAAAATACTCGTCTATAACAGAATTTACGATACTTAGGCGAGTATTGACGAGACTAAGAGAGCTCTCTATAGCACTCCAGTTTTTGCTCGCGTAAGCGTCGTAAATGCGCCCGTAAATATCGAGCTCCCAGCTTAGCGCGAACTGGCTTTTGTAGGTTTTAGCCCAATTATCATTGGTCGAAATATCGCGGCTTGTAGTACCGCTCGCGCTCGCGCTAAGAGTCGGAAACAAATCGTCCCTCGCAAGCCCCGCGTTGGCTAGGGCTTTGCCCAGATTCGCCGCCGCCACGCGCAAATTTTCGTTGTTTCTAAGCGCCATGTCGATTAGCTCGTTTAGTTTGGCGTTTTCAAATTTGAATTGCCAGCTCGCATTATAGTCGCGCACGACCTCGCGCGGTTCGTAGTTCAAATCCTTACTTGCGCAGCCGCCCAAAAATAGCGCGGCTAGAACGGCTAAAAATACGTATTTTTTCACTTTTACTCCCTTGAAAGCGCGTCGATTGGGTTTAGTTTGGCGGCGTTTTTGGCCGGCATATAGCCAAAAATAATGCCGATTAGGCTCGAAATCCCAAAAGCGATAACTACGGATTCTGAGCTAAAAAGCATACTAAACTTATCTCCCAAAAACGCGTTAAACCCCGCTCCTATCGCGTATGCTAAGCTCACGCCCACGAGTCCGCCAAAAGCGCAAAGTAGCACCGCCTCGATGAGAAACTGAATCATAATGTCGCTGCCCTTGGCACCGATAGCCATGCGAATGCCAATTTCTTTGGTGCGCTCTATCACCGAAACTAACATGATATTCATCACGCCGATACCGCCCACTATGAGTGAAATGAGCGCTATTCCGGAGATTAAAAGCCGCATGGTATCGGTCGCGCTCTTAACCGTTTGCATGATAGTATCAGAGTTGTTGATATGAAAATCCTGCGTTCCGCGGCGGCTAACCATAATCTCGGTAATCGCACGCTCGACGAGCTGAGAATTGACGCCGTCTTTGAGTTTGAGCACGATTGAGCGAAGGTTTCTATCTCCCGTAACCTTGTTCATCGTGGTAGAATAAGGCAAATAAATAGTCAAACTCTCGCTACCAAACGCGCCTTCGTCCTTTTTGCCGACGCCGATGATTTTAAATGGTTTTTTGTTGTAAAGTATCGTTTTGCCAAGCGGGTCTTCGCCCCCGAAAAACTCGTTTTTGACATTGTTGTCTATGATGGCGACGGAGGCTGAGTTTTCGATGTCGCTGCGGGCGAAATCTCGTCCTTCTATGATTTCCACGCCGCTGATTTTAAGCGAACTCTCGCTACCGCCGCGAAGGTTCGCGCTGGCTGATTTGTTCGCATACATCAGCAGTCCGCTAGAAGAAATCATAGGCGTCGCGTCGTCGATAAAATCAAGCTTGCCAAGCATCACGGCATCGTCTAGAGTGAAGTTTTTGATTTTTTTGATATTAGGATCGCCCCAACTCTTGCCGGGCATTATGCGTATCGTGCTAGTGCCCACCTTGTTGATGTCGGCTAGGATTTTGGCTTGGCTACCCTTGCCCAAAGCCACCACGCAAATGACCGAAGTAATACCGATGATGATACCAAGCATCGTAAGAAACGAGCGGAGTTTGTGAGCTTTGATAGCGTCCACCGACATGCCAAACGCCTCCATTAGGCGGTCTTTTATGCTGCCAAAACCGCTCTTTATGACGGCTTTTTGGTCTTCAAATTTGAATATCTCGTCTTTGGTTTTGGTATCGGAGATGATATTTCCGTCTTTGATTTCTATGATGCGGTTCGCCCACGAGGCGATATTTTTGTCGTGCGTGACTACGATGATGGTGCGACCTTGCTCGTGGAGTTTTTTGAGGATTTCCATGACGACGATACCGCTCTTGCTATCGAGCGCTCCCGTGGGCTCGTCGCACAGCAATATCTCGCCGCCGTTCATTAGGGCGCGGGCTATCGAAATACGTTGTTGTTGTCCGCCGCTGAGTTGATTTGGCATAGAATCGACTTTATCGCTAAGCCCTAGCATGTCAAGCAGCTTTTTGCTACGAGCAATCCTTTCTTCGGCGCTCATACCCGCATAAATTCCCGGGAGCGCGACGTTATTTTTGGCGTCGCTTGCGCCCAGAAGATTATAGCGCTGAAAAATGAAGCCGAATTTTTTGAGTCTCAAATTTGAAAGTGCGTCCTTGTCAAAACTGCTGATATCCTGTCCTTCTAGCAAATATTCGCCGCCGCTCGGGGTATCGAGGCAGCCGAGGATATTCATAAGCGTGCTCTTGCCAGATCCGCTTTGACCCACGATAGAAACGAACTCGCCGCGCTTGATTTCGAGGTTTATACCTTTTAGAACAAGCGTTTTTTCAGGACCGTTTTGAAAGCTTTTGGTGATATTTACGAGCTTAATCATCTCATTCTCATATGCGCTTTTTTCATTGTTTTAGCGAGCTCTTCCGCGCTCATTTGCGAGGTAACGATCACTTGACCTTCGCTCAAACCTTCTAAAATTTCAGTATCGACGCTAGTGCTAATGCCGGTTTTTACGCGAACCGGACGGATTTCTTCGCCTTCTTTGACAAGTACGTACGTCCCCTCCGCGTCGTTTTTGATAGCGAGCGTCGGCAAAGAAAGAGCGTTTTTAATCTGCGCTATAATGATTTCGTTTTGCGTAGTCATACCTATGCGAAGCGCGCCGTCGGTGTTGTCCACGCGGATTTTGGCGTAATAATACACCGCCGAAGAACTACTAGAGCTGGAACTACTCGAACCAGAAGAAGAAGTCGTCGAATAGCTACCGTCGCTAAGCGTGGTGAGCCCCGGATCTATCGAACTCACCGTGCCCTCGAAAATCTTTTTTTGGTTGCCAATGGTGTAGTAGCGCACCTTGTCGCCCACTTTTACATGCGCGATATCGGCCTCGCTGACTTTCATTTTGATTTCCATCTTGGTAAGGTCTGCGATATTTACCACGGTCGGCGTGGTTTGGTTGGCGTTGAGAGTTTGACCCACTTCTACAGGCACCGAGACTATCGTGCCGTCAAAAGGCGCGGTGATGTCGGTATAGCCGAGATTTGTCCTGGCTGTTTTGATTTCGATTTTGGTCTTTTTGATTTTAGATTTTAACTCTTTGAGCATGGCTTCCGCGCTGCTTAGAGTGTTTTTGAAGTTTTCCACGTTTTGTTTGCTCGTGGCGTTGTGCTTAGCGAGTTCGAGTTCGCGCAAATACTGTGTTCGCGCGATGTCATAGGCGATTTGAGCAGAGTTTAGATTTGCGTTTTGAATATCGAGCTCCGCTTCTTGTTGATCAAGCGTATTTTGCTTGGTTTCGGCGTCGATTTTGGCGATTTTGTCGCCTTTTTTGACCTTATCGCCGATTTTGACAAATAACTTCTCAATCTTACCGCTTACTTGCGCGCCCACGACGACGAGATTTTCGGCGTAAACTTCGCCGACGGCTTCGACGCTTTGGGTAAGGTCGGCGCGTTTTACGGTGGCGGTTAGGATTTGGTTTTTGTTTTCGCTTTTGCCCAGCGTGAAATACGCCGCAAGCCCGGCTCCGACAAGCGCGACGAGAATTAGCCATTTTTTCATTTGCTTTTCCTTGCGTTTTTGGCGTATTTTAGCTTAAAATTGTGAATTTTGAGTTTAGATAATGATAAAGATAATTCAAATTTGAGTTACATTAACGAATTTTAAACAAAATTTCTCATTTTTATACTTTTTTTATACTTTTGCTCTAAATTTTCCCCAAACAAAAAGGAGGAAAACTTGAAAAATCGTTTCATTATCGCGATAGCGGTTTTGGGCTGTATTTTCGCGGGGCTCGCGCTAGCTACCGCGCAAAGAGCCGAGATATTTTCGTATCTAGGCGCCGATCCCAAAGCCTGTGTAAATTGCCACGTGATGGACGGATTTTACGCCACTTGGCAGCACGGCTCGCACGGGACGAGAGCCGGTTGCGTGGATTGCCATTTGCCCCATGACGGCTTCGCTAACTACTGGCTCGCCAAGGCTAGCGACGGACTTCATCACGCCTACGCTTTTACTTTTGGCGAGCGCGAAGGCTCGATCAAGATTAGCCAAAGCGCGTCAAATATCGTGCAAAATAACTGCGAGAAATGCCACCCTAGACAAGCCGCCGCGCTCGTCTCTAATTCAAATTTGAGCGGGGATTTGAAAAAAGCACATGAAAGCGGCGAATATTGTTGGCGTTGCCACCGCGAAGTCCCGCACTCTAATCTAGGCGGCGTAAACGTCGTGCCAAACGCTCTTGGCGCAAGAAAATAAAATCAAATCAAAAGGAGAAAAACAATGAAAAAATTACTCGCGATCTGTGGCGCGCTAGTTTTAATAGGCGCGCTTTGGTGGTTGTTTGCCGACATTAGCGGTAAACAAGCCGAGAAAGCTATGCTAAGCGTCCCGCGCGGAGAGCCGGCGAACGAGCATAAAGCCGAGGATTGGAAACCTTACTATCCAAAGCAATACGAAACTTGGGCGCAAACTAAGCAAACCGCGGACTATCTCGATTTGCTAGAAGCGCGACCTAAAATCGCCGTCATTCGCATGGGCGAAGACGACTACGGCGCGTGGCTAGGTCATGGTCGCGGTCACTATTACCAAAACATCGACATGGTCTTTAACCTCATCTCGGGCGCCATGGAAGGCGAAGAAGGCGGCACCGCATCTCGCTGTCTAGTCTGCCACAGCGGCGACACTCTTAGGCTCATGGAACGCGACGGCGTGGATAATTTCTACTCAAAATCCCTCGCTCACTACGGCAAAGAGGCAATGAACCCTATCGGCTGCGTAGATTGCCACGACCCCAAAACGGGCGCGCTAGCGATGAAGCGCGAATACCTCAACGATTCTCTTCGCTCGGCGGGCTTGCCGGACTGGGAACACAGCTCTCACCAAGAAAAACGCTCGCTTCTTTGCGCGCAATGCCACGTCCTAAGCTACACCAAAAAATATGAGTTCACGGACGCGAACGGCTCCAAAAAAATCGCCAAAGGCGTGATTTTCCCATGGAGCAAAGGTCTTAGCGTAGAAGAAACCGAAGCCCACTACGACGATCCCGCGCTATTTGGCGGCGAGCGAGAAGTGCATTTTGAAAACACCTTTTCGCGCGCTCCGATAATATTCGCCGAGCATCCAGATTACGAACTATTCCAAAAAGGAGTTCACGCCAAAAACGGCCTAGCATGCGCGGACTGTCACTTGCCTTACACCAGCGAGGGCGGAAGCAAGTTTAGCCACCACAAAATCGGCAATCCCCTTGAAATGATGGACAAAGTCTGCCTCACTTGCCACGCGGGCAAAAAGGATATTTTGACGTCGATAGTTAAGGACAAAAAGGCCAAATTTGACCGTCTCAGCGACGTTTCGCTAGACAATCTAGCCGCGGCGCACTTAGAAGCCGCCAAAGCGTGGGAACTAAACGCGACGCAAGAAGAAATGAAGCCCGTCTTAGATTTGCTACGCAAAGCTCAATGGCGCTGGACTTACGTGGATTCTAGCTTTGGCGCGTATTTCCACGCCACGGACGAGAGCCTTCGCATATTCTCCGACGCCAACGACTACGCTATGCAAGCCCGCGTCAAACTCGCCGCCATACTTGCTTCTCGCGGCGTAAGAGACTACAAAGCGCCCGAGATTAAAACCCTAGACGACGTTTACGCGCTAGTAGACACCACCGCTCGCAAAAAGCTCATCAAAGAAAAATGCGAATGGATAGACAAAACGGGTCGCAAATGGCTAGCCGAAGCTAAGGCAAACGGCACGCTGTTTAAAGAATTAGAAGGCGTGGAAAAAGCGTTTAATTTCTACGACCATTTATGCAAAAAAGATAAATAAATGGTATAATTGCGAAAGTCCGCCCCGCGCGGGCTTTTTCGCGATTCAAATTTGAATTATGCCAGGCGACTTTGCTTAATTCAAATT